>NZ_JBBWCB010000059.1:0-35690 GCF_039888995.1 Pseudomonas rossensis
CCGCTGACCAACACCGAGGTCACCGGGAAAATCGCCTTGTCGCCCGGGTTGTAGACGTCCAGGGTCAGGGTCGAGGCAGCCGCCGCGTGGGCGGCGAAACCGAGGGTGGCGGTGGCCAGCAAAATACGTTTAAGCGAGGGGAAGCCGATCATCTGTTGCTCCGTTGTCCGAATGCCGTGTTGGCGATGGGACAGAGCTTAGTTGCATGACTCAGTACAAAAAATGCGATGCTGGGACATAGTTTGTTTCTGAAAGCGGGCAAATGATGGATCGTCTACAAGCAATGCGGGTGTTCGTCACAGTGGTTGACCTCGGCAGCCAGTCGGCCGCCGCCGATCACTTGGACCTGTCACGGCCAGTGGTTTCGCGCTATCTGGCAGAGCTGGAGGACTGGGTCGGCGCACGCCTGATGCACCGCACCACGCGCAAGCTGAGCCTGACCGCCGCCGGCAGTGAAATCCTGCCCCGTTGTCGGCAAATGCTCGACCTGTCCACGGACATGCAAGCCGCCGTCAGCGAACCGGACGAGGCACCGCGCGGCGTGTTGCGCATCAGCGTCAGCACTTCGTTCGGTCAGGCACAACTGGCGGATGCCATGGCCGCTTACGTCAAACGTTATCCCGGCGTCAGCATCGACATGCAGATGCTCGACCGCACGGTGAACCTGGTGGATGAGCGCATCGATCTGGCGATCCGCACCAGCAACGACCTGGACCCGAACCTGATCGCGCGGCGGCTGACGGTCTGCCGTTCGGTGATCTGCGCCTCCCCCGCTTATCTGCTCGAACACCCGACGCCGCTGCGGGTCGAGGATCTGAGCCAGCACAATTGCCTGACCCACTCCTACTTCGGCAAAAGCCTCTGGCATTTCGAGGAGGACGGTGAGCAGGTGTCAGTGCCGGTGCAGGGCAACATCAGCGCCAACGAAGCCAGCACGTTGTTGCGCGCGGCGATGGCCGGTGCCGGGCTGGCGATGCTCCCCAGTTATCAGGCCGGCGTGCATATCCACAGCGGCGAACTGATCCGCCTGCTGCCCCATGCCGAACCCCGACAGATGAACGTTTACGCGGTGTATGCCTCACGCAAACACATGCCGGCGGCGTTGCGCAGCATGCTGGATTTTCTGGTGCTGAGATTTCCGGAAGAGCCGGAGTGGGATATCGGCCTGTAACCGGATCAAAAAATGTGGGAGCGAGCTTGCTCGCGATAGCGTTGGGTCAGTCGACACCCTTGTTGAATGATCAACCGCTATCGCGAGCAAGCTCGCTCCCCCAAGGGGGCATCAGTGTTCTGAATATCGGGTTACATACAAAACACGGCTTGCTGGCAACACACTGGCGCTGACCTATGCTGAAAGGAGTACCGAAGGGTATTCGTTCAGAGGTCAACGCCATGAACATCAAAACAAGAAGATACCTCGCGATTTTCATCACCTGCGCGGCCACGCTCGCGCTGTATGGCACCGCAGCCTGGCGCGTCGAGCAGTTGCGACAAATGCCCCGTGAATACGCGAGCTGCAACTTCGAACGCTGCATTCCCCACAACGCGACCCTCAACGCCCTCAAGTAACGAAGGGGATCAGGCCTCGTTGTCCTGATCGGCCTTCAAGCGGTCGCGAAATGCCTTGGGCGAGATCCCCACTCGACGCCGGAACAGGCGCGTGAAGTTGGTCGGATCAGAGAACCCCAACACGTCGGACATCTCATAAATTGTCATGCTGGTGTAGGTCAGCAAGCGCTTGGCCTCCAGCAATTGACGTTCGTGCATGATCTGCAACGCCGGTTGTCCCGCCAGCTCGCGGCAGGTGCCGTTGAGGTGGGACACGGAAATCCCCAGTCGATGGGCCAGGTCCTCGACTTTGACGTGCTGGCGATAGGTCTCTTCCACCAGTTGGATAAAACCGTTGAGGTATTCCCGGGCACGCTGCGGACGCTGGCTGGCGCTGCGGCGGGAAATCACTTGGCGGCTGACCCACACCATGATCACGCTGACCAGCGAATGCATGAGCATTTCGCGAGCCGGCTGGTGGCCGGTGTATTCGTCTTGCAGCGCTGAAAACAGGCTGTTGAGGTATTCACCGTCCTTGCCTGCCGGATAACTTTCAGCCTGTGCCAGAGCGCTCACCGAGTTGCCCAGTTGCGCCTGAAGATGGGCGACCAGCGGCGCGGCAAGGGTCACGACAAACCCTTCGACGTCCTCGGAAAATCGATAGCCATGCACCGATAACGGCGGCAAAACCAGGATCGCCGGCTCGGCCAGTTGCGTACGTTTGCCTTCGATTTCAAGCTCTGCCTGACCTTTGAATACGAAGAGCAACTGGCACAAATCGGCGTGGCGGTGGGGTTTGATTTCCCATTGGTGTTCGCGGCTGCGTTTGGAAATGGTTTCACAGTGCAGCAAGTCCGGGGTCGGCCAATCCAGGCTTTCACCGTAGAGCTTGAACACTGGAATCGAAGGTAGGTCAGGCTTGTTCATCACTTCAATCCAGGCCTCGGGGGTAGGCGGGCGATAATCGCACCGATTGGCAGAATGTACAGGTATCGGCTCAGTTTTCCCCTTCAATTGACAGACTCGCGAGAGAAAAATGCAAGCACTCGATCCATAAAAATTATTCACCGGCCCTGGCCGCGTGAAGCTTGCGAGCCATAAAAACAATGAAAACGCTGAAAACCCAAATCGCCATCATCGGCGCCGGGCCGTCCGGTTTATTGCTCGGCCAATTGCTGCACAACGCCGGCATCGACACCCTCATTCTCGAACGCCAGACCCCGGACTATGTGCTCGGACGAATCCGTGCCGGCGTCCTCGAACAAGGCATGGTAGAGCTGTTGCGCCAGGCCGGGGTGGGTCAGCGCATGGACGCCGAAGGGCTGGTCCACACAGGCTTCGAACTGGCCCTCGACGCACGCCGGGTACACATCGATCTGCAAGCCCTGACCGGTGGCAAAACGGTGATGATCTACGGTCAGACCGAGGTCACCCGCGACCTGATGGCCGCTCGTCGGGAGGCGGGTGCGCAGACGATTTACGAGGCAAGCAACGTAGTTCCTCACGGGATGAAAACCGAAGAGACGTTCGTGACTTTTGAGAAGGACGGCGAGCTGTATCGACTCGATTGCGACTACATCGCCGGGTGCGACGGCTTCCATGGCGTGGCCCGGCAGTCGATTCCTGCCGAGTGTCTGAAAGTGTTCGAGCGGGTCTATCCGTTTGGCTGGCTGGGGATTCTTGCCGATACCCCGCCAGTGCACGAAGAGCTGGTTTACGCCCGGCATGAGCGCGGTTTTGCCCTGTGCAGCATGCGTTCGGCCACCCGCACTCGCTATTACCTCCAGGTGCCGGCCGACGAGCACGTCGAGAACTGGTCTGATCAGCGCTTCTGGGATGAACTCAAATCCCGTCTGCCTTGCGAGTTGGCAGCATCGTTGGTCACTGGGCCTTCCAGCGAAAAAAGCATCGCGCCGTTACGCAGTTTTGTCGTCGAACCGATGCAGTATGGACGGATGTTTTTGGTCGGCGACGCCGCGCACATCGTCCCGCCCACCGGCGCCAAGGGCCTGAACCTGGCGGCCAGCGACGTCAGTACGCTGTTCACTATTCTGTTGAAGGTTTACCGAGAAGGCCGTGTGGATTTGCTGAAGAAATACTCCGAGGTCTGCCTGCGCCGGGTGTGGAAAGCCGAACGGTTTTCCTGGTGGATGACCTCGATGCTGCACCGCTTTGACGATAACGACGCCTTCAGCCAGCGGATTGCCGAGTCAGAACTGGGGTACTTCGTCGACTCCGAGGCCGGTCGAAAAACCATTGCAGAAAATTACGTAGGCCTTCCATACGAGGCTATCGAATAGCCTGCTATCGACTTACACTGGCGAGCATCCCCGCTCGCCTTGCTCCTTGCGGGTCAATCACTGTCCGCAGGTTCTAACCCGTGACCAATCTCAACCAGCCTGAAACGCCAAAACCGGCCATTCGCAGCGTGCTGATCGCCCTGATGCTGGCGATCTTTCTGGGCGCGCTGGACCAGACCATCGTCGCGGTGTCGATGCCGGCCATTTCCGCACAATTCAAGGACGTCAGCCTGCTGGCCTGGGTGATTTCCGGTTACATGATGGCGATGACGGTGGCTGTGCCGATCTACGGCAAACTGGGCGATCTGTACGGTCGCCGCAAGTTAATGCTGTTTGGCATGGGGTTGTTCACGGTCGCTTCGTTTTTCTGCGGCATGGCCCAGAGCATGGAGCAACTGGTGCTGGCGCGGATTCTTCAAGGCATCGGTGCTGGCGGGATGATTTCGGTCAGCCAGGCGATCATCGGCGACATCGTGCCGCCACGGGAACGCGGTCGCTATCAAGGCTACTTCAGCAGCATGTATGCCGTGGCCAGCGTGGCCGGCCCGGTACTCGGCGGTTACATGACCGAGTACCTGTCGTGGCGTTGGGTGTTCTTGATCAATCTTCCGTTGGGCCTCGGTGCCTGGCTGGTGGCCAATCGAACGTTGGTGGGTTTGCCAGTGCCACAACGCAAACCCATCATCGATTACCTCGGCACGTTGCTGATGATCATCGGTTTGACCGCCTTGTTGCTGGGCATCACCCAAGTCGGCCAGGGCCATTCGTGGCGCAGCGCCGAAGTGCTGGGCCTGCTCGGCTGTGCGGTGTTGGTACTGGCGCTGTTCGTCTGGCATGAACGCCGGGCGCGGGAGCCGCTGCTGCCCATGCATTTGTTCGCCAATCGCAATGCGATCCTGTGCTGGTGCACGATCTTCTTCACCAGTTTCCAGGCGATCTCGCTGATTGTGTTGATGCCGCTGCGCTTCCAGAGCGTTACCGGCGCCGGGGCCGACAGCGCCGCGTTGCACCTGTTGCCGCTGGCGATAGGTTTGCCGATCGGGGCGTATTTCGCCGGCCGCCGAACCTCGGTGACCGGGCGCTACAAACCCATGATTCTGACCGGGGCCCTAATCATGCCGATCTCGATTCTCGGTATGGCGTTCAGTCCTCCCCATGCATTTGTGCTAAGTAGTCTGTTCATGTTGCTCAGCGGGATCGCTAGCGGCATGCAGTTCCCGACTTCCCTGGTCGGAACGCAGAATTCGGTGGCACAACGGGACATCGGTGTCGCCACCAGCACCACCAACCTGTTCCGCTCACTGGGCGGCGCGGTGGGTGTAGCCTTGATGTCAGCCCTGCTGCTGGCGTTGTTACAGGACTCAAGTTTTGCCCACCTGGCCGGCTCTTCGATGATTGCCGAGGGCAGTTCGGGGAACGTCTTGCTCGATGGTTTGAACGCCACGCCGGGGGATGCGCAGAACGCCTTGCGCGCCGAACTGTTGCTGACCTTTCAACATTTGCTGATGGTCAGCGCGGCGGTGTCGCTGCTGGGGCTGGCGGCAGCGATTGCCATGCCGAACATGGTGTTGCGTGGGCGCGAGGACAAGGTCCGCTAAAAGCAAAAGATCGCAGCCTGCGGCAGCTCCTACAGTGGCATGCGTACACCCTTGCAGGAGCTGCCGCAGGCTGCGATCTTTTGATCCTCAAGGGCTGTAATACCCGACAGCCACCAGAAAATGCCCGACCTTTTTCAGGTAGGCATGCTTGTCCTCGACCTTGCCGGTCACCGGGTTTTTCCAACGGTATTGGTATTCGCCGTAGTCCTGCTTGGCCATCAGCGCCAGGATCGGCTCCCCAACCGGCTTGCCTTCCGGATCGTTGATCTTGCTGAAATCGGTATTGATCAACCGCAGGTTGGTGCCATGGGCGACATAACGCTGGTTGTTCAAGTCGACGACGAAGACATACAGGTCATCCTGCAAGTAACCGCCCTTGAGGGAGTTGATGGCCGTGAGCGTGCCCTTCTCGTCCTTGGCCAGATCGGCCGCTGCTTTGTTCAGCAACGCCATCGCCTGTTCCGCTGAGGCCCGTGGCAAGTAGTAACCGA
This sequence comes from Pseudomonas rossensis, assembly GCF_039888995.1. Lineage (NCBI taxonomy): Bacteria > Pseudomonadati > Pseudomonadota > Gammaproteobacteria > Pseudomonadales > Pseudomonadaceae > Pseudomonas > Pseudomonas rossensis. Next base: position 5,938 of record NZ_JBBWCB010000059.1, read on the forward strand.
CCGCCAGGATCCGCTGACCGATGCGCTGGTAGAACACATGCTTGCGTTCGACCTTGCCGTCGGACCAGTTCTGCCAGCGGTATTCGGCCTGCTGAATGCCATTGCCCTCCGGCACGTTCAAGGCGTCTTTGAAGGCTTTCTGCAAATCCGGCCCAAGCACATCGGACACATCACGGCCAATCAACGCCGAAGACGGTCCGCCGCTGGCAAGCATCACGCCTTTGGTGTCGACCACGAACACGTAACGATCCTTGTCGACAAACTCCCCCTGACGGCTGAAAGCAGCGAAGGCCTTGTCGCCATTGTCGTGGTAGTACGCCAGGGCTTTTTCCAGCAAGGCTTTGGCAGCCTGGCTGTCATCCTTTTCCGTGCCGGCAGCTTGAACCTGGCCAAGACACAGCAAAAGCATCACGCCCAGCAAGGCCAACCTATGCAAAAACCCCATTACGCATCCCTCGTTCTTGTCGGTGTTTCAAGAGCGTAGACGGCTTGGGGATATGTACGAATATTCAGGAAAGCACAGAAGACGATCCTCTGTAGCAGCTGGCGAAGCCTGCGTTCGGCTCTGTAGCAGCTGTCGAGCCCCAGCGAGGCTGCGTTCGGCTGCGAAGCAGTCGTAAATCAACCAACGCGGTGCTTCAGGTAAACCGAGTTAATCGAATTGACGACTGCTGCGCAGCCGAACGCAGCCTCGCTGGAGCTCGACAGCTGCTACACAGGCCGGTTGACGACTCACTGCCTTGCGCGCAGCTGCTGCTGCAGATTCTGGATCTGCGCCTGAAGGGTGTTGATGTTGCGGGTGACCTGGCTACGGAAGGCGTCGAATTCGGCGGTATTGGTCCCGCCTGGCGTCGCGGCCGGGCGATTGTCCTGTTGGCTTTTGAGGACAATGACTTCCTGCTCCAGACGCTCGATGGCGGCGCTCGGGTTGCCTTGTTTCTTCAGTGCAACGATGTCGGAGCCAAGGCTTTTAAGTTGCGCGTCGAATTTGTCTGTGTCCGCCGGGGTGCTTTTCAGCACGGCTACATCGCTGTTCAAGACTTTGACCTGAGCCTGCAATTGAATGGTGGCGGTCTGTTGTTCGGTGCCTTGCTCGGTCATCTGCGCCAAGCGCTTATCCAGATCAGTGGCTTGTGCGCTCATCAGTGCCAGGCGCTTGTCCAGATCGCTGGTCTGGCCGACAACGCCTTGCTGTTGTTTGCTTTGATCCTGGAGTTTGCTTTCCAGCTGTTTGATTTGCAGCTTCAAGGCTTCGCTGTCGCTGCTGACGTTGGTCTGACTGGCGACAACCTTGCCGGAAATGTCCTGCAAGCGCCCCGCCGCATCCTCACTGATACGCGCGAAACTTTCCTGGGTCGCCACCAATTGCTGTTCCATCAGCGAGAGCTGCTGGAAGCTCCACCAGGCAAGGCCTGCAAACGCAAAGAACAAGGCGCCAACCAGCGCCCATAGCGGGCCGGTGCTCGGGCTTTTGACTTTGACGACTGGCGCGGTCCGCGAATGCACGGAGTTGCGAGCCGTGGTCGGAAAAACATCGTCGTCGAGGCTGTCGGCACGCAGGCTCGGTACATCGTCGAAGTCGTCGTTGGCATCGTTACGCATGGACATTGAGTCAACCTTTGTGGAACGCGGTGATGGCTTGATGCGGCGCAGTATAACCCCCACTGCCGCATCGATTGACCCTCAACCCCGAACTCGGTTCAGTGTGGCGGCGCTAACCCGTGCGTCAGCGGATGTCCTGGGCCTTCCACCAGCCGCAGAATTCATCGAGGGCGGTCCAGAGACTGACTTTGGGATCGTAGTCCAGATAATGCCGGGCGCGGCTGATGTCCAGGGTGAAATTTTTGTTCATCACCTGCATGCCCAGGCGCGACAGGGTCGGCTCGGGACGACCTGGCCACAACTTGCACACCCCTTCGTTAAGCGCCGCCACGGTGTAGGCCAAGCCGTAGGAACGGTAGCGGGTGACCTGTGGGACATCCATCTTGCGCATCACGTAATTGACCACGTCCCACAACGGCACCGGCGTGCCGTTGCTGATGTTGTAGGCCTTGCCCAAGGCCGAACCACTGGCCAGCAAACTGCTGAGCAACGCTTCATTGAGGTTTTGCACGCTGGTGAAATCAACCTTGTTCAGGCCGTTGCCGATGATCGCGAGCCGTCCTTTGCGCTGCATTTTCAGCAACCTCGGGAAGATGCTCATGTCACCAGCCCCCGTCACGAAACGCGGGCGCAGGGCCAGGGTTTCGAGGCCGAACTCCTGAGCGCCGAAAACCTTTTGCTCGGCCAGGTATTTGGTCGCGGCGTAGGGATGTTTGAAGCGCTTGGGCACCTGTTCTTCGGTCAGCCCCAGGTGATCGCGGCCATCAAAGTAGATCGACGGCGACGACAAGTGCACCAGTCGTCGAACCCGCTGTTTCAGGCAGGCCTCGACCACGTTTTCGGTAACCTGCACGTTGCCTTGATGGAAGTCCTGATAACGCCCCCACAAACCGACCGCACCGGCGCAATGCACCACGGCTTCGACGTCTGAGCACAGATCGCGTGCCAGTTCCGGGTCGCTCAAGTCCCCCTGGATGAACTCGGCGCCACGGCGCACCAGATGCTCCACACTTTCGGCCCGGCGACCGTTGACCCGCACGTCCAGGCCCTGCTCCAGGGCAAAACGCGCAAAGCGCCCGCCAATGAAGCCGCTTGCGCCGGTAACCAGAATCTTCATGAATTACTCCGAATATTTCGTTTTGCGTTTTGCATATTGCGTAAGGCGTCAGGTCTTGACGCTGCCCGTCAGTCCAACGGCACCAGCCATTGCTTCGACGAACGCACCAACTGATCGGTGAGTAACCCCAGTAACTGACCGCCATTGCGCCAATGATGCCAGTACAGCGGCACATCGATCGGCTTATCGGGCAAAAGCTCTACCAATACACCTCGCTCCAGTTGCTCGCGCACCTGCAGTTCAGGCACCAGGCCCCAACCGAGTCCCGCTTCCGTGAGGCGGATGAAGCCTTCGGACGAGGGGCATAGATGGTGTTCGAATCCGCCATCGACGCCGAGGGACGCGAGGTAGCGATGCTGTAGGAAATCGTCTGGGCCAAACACCAACGCGGGGGTTTTCGACAACAGATCGGCGCGCACACCTTCAGGAAAATGCCGGACGATAAATGCCGGGCTGGCCAACGCACGGTAGCGCATGGCCCCCAGCAATACGCTGCGCGCGCCGGCCACCGGGCGCTCGCTGGCGCAGACGCACGCTGCGACTTCACCGGCACGCATGCGTTTGAGGCCGACGGTCTGGTCTTCGACCACCAGATCGAGCAGCAGATGCTGCTGCGCACAAAAATCCCCGACCGCCACGGCCCACCACGTGGCGAGACTGTCGGCATTCAAGGCGATGCGCAGGCGTTCCGGCAGGCCTTCTTCGTCGAGTGCCGGCACCAGAGTTTGCAAGTCCCGTTCAAGTAAACGCACCTGCTGCACATGGTTGAGCAGCCGTCGGCCAATTTCGGTCGGGGCCGGCGGTGTCACCCGCACCAGCACCGGTTGGCCGACGCGCGCCTCGAGCAATTTGATGCGCTGGGAGATCGCCGATTGCGACAAACCGAGCACCTGAGCCGCACGTTCGAACCCGGCCTGCTCGACCACCGCGGCCAAGGCAGAAAGCAATTTATAGTCGAACATCAGTTTTCCTAATGAGCGATCAGCATGATTGGTTTTTCTTATACAGGCTGACACCGGAGAATGGCCAGCAAGAACTCTTCAACAAGGATCATCGACATGGCTGGCGAAACTTCATTGGCAACCTTGCTGCGCAGCATGAGCCCGCAACTCAACGTCGGCGAATACGTGTTCTGCACCCTGCGCGACGGCAAGTTGCCGGCAGGTCTTGAAATTGTCGGCAGTTTTCGCGAGCAGGAAGGTCTGACGGTGATTCTGGAACGTTCCCACGCCGAGAAGGCCGGTTTCAGTTTCGATTACGTCGCGGCCTGGATCACCTTGAACGTGCACTCGGCCCTCGAAGCCGTCGGCCTGACCGCCGCGTTCGCCACGGCATTAGGCCAGGCGGGTATCAGCTGCAACGTGATCGCCGGCTATTACCACGACCATTTATTCGTCGGCCAGGCCGATGCCGAACGCGCCCTGCACGTGCTGCGGGATCTGGCGGCCAACGCGGAGTAAACATCTTATGTGGCAAAGCTATGTGAACGGCCTGTTGGTGGCCGCGGGGCTGATCATGGCGATCGGTACTCAAAATGCGTTTGTGTTGGCTCAGAGCCTTCGGCGCGAACATCACCTGCCCGTGGCGGCACTCTGTGTGACCTGCGATGCCTTGCTGGTGGCCGCCGGAGTATTCGGCCTGGCGACGGTGCTGGCGCAGAACCCGACGTTGCTGGCAGTCGCCCGTTGGGGTGGCGCGGCGTTTCTGATTTGGTATGGCAGCCTGGCATTGCGTCGGGCCTGCTCGAAACAGAGCCTGCAACAGGGCGAAAACCAAACGGTGCGCTCGCTGCGCGCGGTGATGCTCAGTGCTTTGGCCGTAACGCTGCTTAACCCGCACGTTTATCTGGATACCGTGTTGCTGATTGGCTCTCTCGGTGCCCAACAAACCGAACCCGGCGCTTATGTCGTGGGCGCGGCCAGTGCGTCGCTGCTGTGGTTTTTCACCCTGGCGCTCGGCGCGGCGTGGTTGGCGCCCTGGCTGGCACGACCGAGCACCTGGAGAATTCTCGACCTGCTCGTGGCCGTGATGATGTTCACAGTGGCGGCCCAACTAATCACCAGCGCCTGATTTATTCCAAAAGGCTCTGGAACCTCTATCCCACACAGTTGTTGCGTGGTTATGCCGCACCCCCGGTGCTATGATCCGATCCGATGCGCCGCAAAGAGTACAAACTCCCCGGCGCTTGTCTGGCCGCCCGTGATCGGCCTTGCGCTCACCGCAACTGACCTGATTAGGAGAATCATCATGGCTTTCGAATTGCCGCCGCTGCCTTACGCACACGATGCCCTGCAGCCGCACATTTCCAAGGAAACTCTGGAATACCACCACGACAAGCACCACAACACCTATGTCGTGAACCTGAACAACCTGGTGCCAGGCACCGAGTTCGAAGGCAAGACTCTGGAAGAAATCGTCAAATCTTCCTCGGGCGGTATCTTCAACAACGCCGCTCAGGTCTGGAACCACACCTTCTACTGGAACTGCCTGGCGCCAAACGCCGGCGGTCAACCTACCGGCGCGCTGGCTGAGGCGATCAACGCAGCCTTCGGTTCGTTCGACAAGTTCAAGGAAGAGTTCAGTAAGACTTCCATCGGCACCTTCGGTTCCGGTTGGGGCTGGCTGGTGAAAAAGGCTGACGGTTCCCTGGCCCTGGCCAGCACCATCGGCGCCGGCAACCCGCTGACCAACGGCGACACCCCGCTGCTGACCTGCGACGTCTGGGAACACGCTTACTACATCGACTACCGCAACCTTCGTCCAAAATACGTCGAAGCGTTCTGGAACCTGGTCAACTGGAAATTCGTGGCTGAGCAGTTCGAAGGCAAAACCTTCACCGCTTAAGATCGATGCCAGTCAAAAAAACCCGGCTTTTGCCGGGTTTTTTATTGCCTGGAGAATGTCAGGTCGCCTGCGGATCGACGTTATCCAGCGCCCGATTAACGGCTAAGTCCGCCAACATGACGATCTGCGCAATGGCCAACGCCGTACTGCGCTGGGAGCCGGTCAGGTAGGTGGCGAAATCACTGGCCAAGACGTTGGCTGAAGCCAATGACTCACAGGCGTGGGCCAGGAGGGATTCGGTATCCATGCCGGGGGCGATCATGAACATAGTGTTGGGACTGTTGGGTTTGGTGGTGTTGAAGGGGGGATCGGGGATTAACTTATCCACTTACATTTCCTTTTGAGTTTAGAGCCATCGATTCCCGATCTCACTCGAAGAAGAGGTGGCAGCTATGTGCAGGGTGAGATCACCGGCAAAAGGAACCCGGCCGGACCGAAGTCCGCCCGCACACAGCCGCCATAAAACAATTGCTGACAGCCTGGAGCTGGCGGCAATTATGGAGGGCCTAGCGCTGGTTTCCAATTGCTTAGTCGGGGATCTCACTCCCGATCGCTGATTTTCAGCGACACCCAAAAGGTTATTGAACCCGCTTCCTACGGGCAACCTGAAAACCTCGTGGGAAAGGTCTGGTTTTTTTACCGCAGTTTAAACGGACGCATCCGTTGCCTGTGCGGCCGCCATCGCGAGCAAGCTCGCTCCCACAGGGGATCGGCGTACGCCTTTCGCTCCTCACCACTCAACAGGCCGAGCGTTAGCTCGCCTGCAGCTTTTGATTTTGATCCACCTGCCCCTATCGGGAGGCTGAGTGGAGGTGTTCATCTGGGGGGGAGGCGCGCAGCGCCGTTCGAGGAAGTCGAACACATCGAGAGGAGGTCAAAGCGAAGCCGACCGGAGGCGATGCCCCCAGATGAATGCCGGAACGAAGGAACGCCGAGCCGAAGCGAGGGGCCGGACGCTCGGGGCGAAACCAATAGCGGCCGTTACCGCAGAAATGGATATGTACACAGGGTGTATCCGCAGAAACCAAGGCGATTTCCCACGATGAAACCAGCCTTCAGCCCCTTGCCCCAACGCCACAGCCGTCTAACATCAACCAAACGGAAAATATGTCCAAATCCCCCTCAAGTTGAAGGCCCCAACAACCGACACAGTGCAAATAGCGCAAATACTCCAAACGACAGCATTTCGGCCAAGCTACAGGCAAAACCCCATGTGATTGATTGTCCCTTTGACTGCCATCACCGGATTGCCAATACTCATGGCAACTTGACGCTACCCGCACGGAACAAGGAATGACTCTTTGAAGCTGGAACTCAAGAACAGCTTATCGGTGAAGTTGCTTCGGGTCGTGCTCCTGTCGGCATTGATCGTCGGCGTGGTCTTGAGCTGCGCGCAGATCGTTTTCGATGCCTATAAAACACGCCAGGCCGTGGCCAGCGATGCCCAACGCATCCTCGACATGTTCCGCGACCCCTCGACCCAGGCCGTCTACAGCCTGGACCGGGAAATGGGTATGCAGGTGATCGAAGGCCTGTTTCAGGACGACGCTGTGCGCAAGGCCTCCATTGGCCATCCCAACGAAGCCATGCTCGCGCAAAAGTCTCGCGAGCTGCAGCATTCCGACAGTCGCTGGCTGACCGACCTGATCCTCGGCAAGGAACGCACCTTCACCACCCAGCTGGTGGGTCGCGGCCCTTACAGCGAGTATTACGGCGACTTGAGCATCACCCTCGACACCGCCACCTACGGCCAGGGTTTCATCGTCAGTTCGGTGATCATCTTCATCTCCGGCGTGTTGCGTGCGATGGCCATGGGGCTGGTGCTGTACCTGGTCTATCACTGGCTGCTGACCAAGCCGCTGTCCCGGATCATCGAACACCTCACGGAAATCAATCCGGATCGCCCCAGCGCACACAAAATCCCGCTGCTCAAGGGGCATGAAAAGAACGAACTGGGGATCTGGATCAACACCGCCAACCAGTTGCTCGAGTCAATCGAGCGCAACACTCATTTGCGCCACGAAGCGGAAAACAGTCTGCTACGCATGGCCCAGTACGACTTCCTCACCGGCCTGCCGAACCGCCAGCAATTACAGCAGCAACTGGACAAAATCCTGGTAGACGCCGGCAGGTTGCAACGTCGGGTCGCGGTATTGGTGGTCGGCCTCGATGACTTCAAGGGCATCAACGAACAATTCAGCTACCAGACCGGCGACCAACTGCTGCTGGCCCTGGCCGATCGCCTGCGAGCTCACAGCGGCCGCCTTGGCGCCCTCGCCCGCCTCGGCGGCGACCAGTTCGCCCTGGTTCAGGCCGACATCGAACAACCCTACGAAGCGGCCGAACTGGCCCAAAGCATTCTCGATGACCTGGAAGCGGCATTTGCCCTCGATCATCAGGAGATTCGCCTGCGCGCCACCATCGGCATCACCCTGTTCCCCGAGGACGGTGACAGCACCGAGAAACTGCTGCAAAAAGCCGAGCAGACCATGACCCTGGCCAAGACTCGCTCGCGCAACCGTTATCAGTTCTATATCGCCAGCGTCGACACCGAGATGCGCCGCCGTCGCGAGCTGGAAAAAGACCTGCGCGACGCCTTGGCCCGTGGCCAGTTCTACCTCGTCTACCAGCCGCAGATCAGCTATCGCGATCACCGGGTGGTGGGTGTCGAGGCGCTGATTCGCTGGCAGCATCCCGAGCACGGGCTGGTTCCGCCAGACTTGTTCATCCCCCTGGCCGAGCAGAACGGCACCATCATCGCCATCGGTGAATGGGTGCTGGATCAGGCGTGCAAGCAATTGCGCGACTGGCATGACCAGGGTTTCGTCGACCTGCGCATGGCGGTGAATCTGTCCACGGTGCAGCTGCACCACGCCGAGTTGCCACGGGTAGTCAACAATTTGCTGCAGATGTATCGCCTGCCACCGCGCAGCCTGGAGCTGGAAGTCACCGAAACCGGCCTGATGGAAGACATCAGCACGGCCGCCCAGCACCTGCTGAGTCTGCGCCGCTCCGGTGCGCTGATCGCGATCGACGACTTCGGCACCGGTTACTCGTCATTGAGCTATCTGAAAAGCCTGCCGCTGGACAAGATCAAGATCGACAAGAGCTTCGTTCAGGACCTTCTCGATGACGACGACGATGCGACCATCGTTCGGGCCATCATCCAGCTGGGCAAGAGCCTGGGCATGCAGGTGATTGCCGAAGGCGTGGAAACCGCCGAGCAAGAGGCCTACATCATCTCCGAGGGCTGTCACGAAGGTCAGGGCTATCTCTACAGCAAGCCACTGCCGGCGCGGGAATTGAGCGCGTATCTGAAACAGGCCCAGCGCAGTAACGCGGCTATTTTGTAGAAGATCAAAAAATCAAAAGATCGCAGCCTCGTTTTACTCGACAGCTCCTACAGAGTGAAACGAGGCTGCGATCTTTTGATCTACCTCACGTGTCCCCGTGAATAAGAAATATTTCCAGCTACAAACCTTTACACATAATGCGAAAGATTTGCATTATGTCGCAGCTTTGCGCGCTTGCTGCGCCATTCCACCCCCTCTCGAAGCAGGATGTTCGCCATGATTCGTATGCCTCTGGCTACCGCCAGTCTGTTGGCCATCGCTATTTCCCTCGCCGGTTGTGGCGAAGGCAAAGACAAAGCTGTCGCTGCGCAAGCACCGACTCCGGCCACCAGCACCACGGCCCCTGCGGCTGCACCTGTCGCTGCCAGTAAAGTCGACGAAGCCGCCGCCAAAGCCGTTGTCGCGCATTACGCCGACATCGTCTTCGCCGTTTACAGCGATGCCGAATCTACCGCGAAGACCCTGCAAACCGCCGTCGACGCCTTCCTCGCCAAGCCGAACGCCGACACCCTGAAAGCTGCCAAGGCTGCCTGGATCGCTGCTCGCGTTCCTTACCTGCAGAGCGAAGTGTTCCGCTTCGGCAACACCATCATCGACGACTGGGAAGGTCAGGTGAACGCCTGGCCACTGGACGAAGGCCTGATCGACTACGTCGACAAATCCTACGAGCACGCACTGGGTAACCCGGGCGCCACGGCCAACATCATCGCCAACACCCAGGTTCAGGTCGGCGAAGACAAGATCGACGTGAAAGACATTACCCCGGCAAAACTCGCCAGCCTGAACGAGCTGGGTGGTTCCGAGGCCAACGTTGCCACCGGCTACCACGCCATCGAATTCCTGCTCTGGGGCCAGGACTTGAACGGCACCGGCCCTGGCGCCGGCAAACGTCCAGCTTCCGACTACCTGGAAGGCAAAGGTGCAACCGGCGGTCATAACGATCGTCGTCGCGCTTACCTGAAGTCCGTGACCCAACTGCTGGTCAGCGACCTGGAAGAAATGGTCGGTAACTGGAAGCCGAACGTGGCCGACAACTACCGCGCCACCCTCGAAGCCGAGCCAGCTGAATCCGGCCTGCGCAAAATGCTGTTCGGCATGGGAAGCCTGTCCCTGGGCGAACTGGCGGGCGAGCGCATGAAGGTTTCCCTGGAAGCCAACTCGCCGGAAGACGAACACGACTGCTTCAGCGACAACACCCACAATTCGCAGTTCTACGACGCCAAAGGCGTTCGTAACGTGTACCTGGGCGAATACACCCGCGTCGACGGCACCAAAATGAACGGCGCCAGCCTGTCGTCCCTGGTGGCCAAGGCTGACCCGGCTGCCGATACCGCGCTGAAAGCAGACCTGGCGGCGACCGAAGCCAAGATGCAGGTCATCGTCGATCACGCCAACAAGGGTGAGCACTACGACCAGTTGATCGCCGCCGGCAACACCGCTGGCAACCAGATTGTCCGCGACGCGATCGCTTCCCTGGTCAAGCAAACTGGTTCGATCGAAGCCGCCGCTGGCAAACTGGGCATCAGTGACCTGAACCCGGACAACGCTGATCACGAGTTCTGATCAACGCTGGCTGAATAAAAAGGCGACCTTCGGGTCGCCTTTTTCATGTTCGCCACGACACAATCCCCTGTGGGAGCGAGCTTGCTCGCGATAGCGGTAGCTCATTCAACATTGATGTTGGCTGTGATGGCCCTATCGCGAGCAAGCTCGCTCCCACAGGGGATCACCGTTTCCAGATAAACCCTGCCCCACATCAACCAAACGATAATTCCTCTTATTCAATCTCCCCCGCCCTGTTAGACTTTGCGCCCCTTGTTTTGCTCGTCTTGCAGGATGTCTGATGCCCTCGCTGCCTCTTCGCTTGTCCGCACTGTTTCTGGCCCTGGGCCTGAGTGCCTGCGATGACGCCCCACGTTTTACCGAGGCCGAACCCGGCGAAGCCCGGTCCGGTGGCAGCGCAACCGTGCGCAAGACCGATCAGAACTCATTTTCCCTGCCGTCCGCCAACCTGCCGCCATCACGGCGCGTGGACTTCAGTGTCGGCAACAGCTTTTTCCGTAATCCCTGGGTGATCGCCCCTTCGACCACTACTGCCAGGGACGGACTCGGGCCGTTGTTCAACACCAACGCCTGCCAGAACTGCCACATCAAGGACGGCCGCGGTCATCCGCCCACGCCTGATGCGCAGAACGCCGTGTCGATGCTGGTACGCCTGTCGATTCCCGATACGCCGGCGTATGCCAAGCTTATCGAGCAGCTTGGCGTTGTACCGGAGCCGGTCTACGGCGGACAATTCCAGGACATGTCCGTGCCCGGTGTCGTGCCGGAAGGCAAAGTGCGCGTCGATTACACGACCGTTCCGATTCGCTTCAAGGACGGCACCGAAGTCGAGTTGCGCAAGCCGACGTTGCAGATCACCCAGCTCGGCTACGGTCCGATGCACCCTGACACGCGTTTCTCGGCCAGGGTCGCACCGCCAATGATTGGCCTGGGCCTGCTCGAAGCGATTCCCGACGAGGCGATCCTGGCCAATGCCGAGGCTCAGGCAAAAGACAAAAACGGTATCGCTGGGCGTCCAAACCAGGTCTGGGATGACGCGCAGCAAAAAACCGTTCTCGGGCGATTTGGCTGGAAGGCCGGCCAACCAAACCTCAATCAGCAAAATGTTCATGCGTTTTCCGGTGACATGGGCCTGACGACGAGCCTGAGGCCCGTCGACGACTGCACCGCGGCGCAAACCGCCTGCAAACAGGCACCGAATGGCAATGGCCCGGATGGCGAGCCGGAAGTCAGCGATAACATCCTGCGCCTGGTGCTGTTCTATAGCCGTAACCTGGCCGTACCGGCCCGCCGCGATGTCAGCGCCCCTGAAGTGCTGGCCGGCAAGACTCTGTTTTTCCAGGCCGGATGCCAGTCCTGCCACACCCCGAAATACACCACCGCCGCCAACGCCGCAGAACCTGAACTGGCCAATCAAGTGATTCGCCCTTACAGCGATCTGCTGCTGCATGACATGGGCGACGGTCTGGCCGACAACCGTACCGAATTCCAGGCCAGTGGCCGCGACTGGCGCACCCCGCCGTTGTGGGGCATCGGCCTGACGCAGGCGGTCAGTGGCCACACCCAGTTTTTGCACGATGGCCGCGCCCGCAATCTGCTCGAAGCCGTGCTCTGGCATGGCGGCGAAGCCACAGCGGCGCAGCAACAGGTTTTGTCTTTCAATGCCGAGCAGCGCGCTGCGTTGCTGGCGTTCTTGAATTCCCTTTAATACGTATTCCATAGCGGGAGCCCGACATGTTCCGTCCCAAATTGTTGTTCACCAGCCTTGCCGCGCTAGCCTTGGGCGCCTGTTCGCCGCAGGATCCGCAGGCCGTCACGTCAGCAGCCATCGCCAAATCGGTGATCCTGCCGACCTACACGCGCTGGGTTGAAGCCGACCGCCAGCTGGCCGTCAGTGCGTTGGCTTACTGCGAAGGCAAGGAAAACCTCGATACCGCCCGCGCCGATTTCCTGCACGCGCAGAAAGCCTGGGCCGAGCTGCAACCGCTGCTGATCGGGCCGCTGGCCGAGGGCAATCGCGCCTGGCAGGTGCAGTTCTGGCCGGACAAGAAAAACCTCGTCGGCCGTCAGGTCGAGCAACTGGTCACCGCACAGCCGCAGATCGATGCTGCTGCCTTGGCCAAGTCGAGCGTTGTGGTTCAAGGCCTTTCCGCCTACGAATACATCCTGTTCGACAGCAAGCCTGATGTGGCCAACGCTGAACAGAAAGCCAAGTACTGCCCGCTGCTGATCGCGATTGGCGAGCGTCAGAAACAACTGGCCGAAGAGATTCTGAAAAGCTGGAACAACACCGACGGCATGCTCGCGCAGATGAGCAAATTCCCGAACCAGCGCTACGCCGATTCCCACGAAGCCATCGCCGATCTGCTGCGTGTGCAAGTCACCGCCCTCGACAGCCTGAAGAAAAAACTCGGCACGCCGATGGGCCGTCAGACGAAGGGTGTGCCGCAACCGTTCCAGGCCGATGCGTGGCGCAGCCAGTCGTCCCTGACCGGCCTCGAAGCCAGCCTCGCCGCCGCCAAAACGGTGTGGGAAGGCGTCGACAACAAAGGCCTGCGTGGTCTGTTGCCGAACGAGCAGAAACCCTTGGCCGACAAGATCGACGCCGCTTACGCCGCGTCCCTGAAACTGTTCGCCAGCAACCAGCGCTCGCTGACCGAGATGCTCAATGACGCCGCCGGGCGCCAGCAACTCAGCGACATCTACGACAGCCTCAACGTCGTCCACCGCCTGCACGAAGGCGAACTGGCCAAGGCGCTGGGCATCCAACTGGGCTTCAACGCCAACGATGGTGACTGATGAGGGCAAGTTCCATGCTGCGACGCCAGGCTCTGACGTTAGGTAGTTTGCTGCTGGGTGCGGTGACACTGGGCGGCTGGACGCTGTTCAAGCAGAAGGACAAAAGCCCGCTGCTGCTCTCGGCGCGGGACGATACCGACGGCAACCACTACGCCGTCGGTTACCGGCTGGACGGCACGCGGGTGTTTGCCACCCAGGTCGGCCAGCGTTGCCACGACATCATCAACCACCCGACGCTGCCGATTGCGCTGTTCGTCGCCCGTCGTCCGGGCACCGAGAGTTACCTGATCGACCTGCGCGACGGCACGCTGCTGCAAACCGTGACCTCGCTGCCGAACCGGCACTTCTACGGTCACGCGGTGATTCACAAGAGCGGCGACTGGCTGTACGCCACCGAGAACGACACCTCCGATCCGGGTCGCGGCTTGCTCGGTGTGTATAAGTTCGAAGGTGAGCGGCTGGTACACAGCGGTGAGATTTCGACCCACGGCGTCGGCCCGCATCAGGTGTCGTGGATGCCCGATGGCGAAACCCTGGTGGTGGCCAACGGCGGCATTCGCACCGAGGCCGAAAGCCGCGTCGAGATGAACCTCAACGCCATGGAACCGAGCCTGGTGCTGATGCAACGCGACGGCACCCTGCTGAGCAAGGAAACCCTGGCCCAGCAGATGAACAGCGTGCGTCATTTGGGGATTGCCAGCGACGGCACCATCGTCGCCGGTCAGCAGTTCATGGGGCCGTCTCACGAGTCTTCGGAGCTGCTTGCAATCAAGCGACCCGGTCAGCCGTTCGTGGCCTTCCCGGTGCCTGAGCATCAGTTGCAGGCCATGGGGCATTACACCGCCAGCGTTGCGGTGCACAGCGAACTGCGCCTGGTGGCGTTGACCGCGCCACGGGGCAACCGCTTTTTCATCTGGGACCTGGACAGCGGTGAAGTGCGCCTGGACGCGCCGCTTCCCGATTGCGCCGGGGTCGGCGCGGTAGCCGATGGCTTTGTCGTGACCTCGGGTCAAGGACGCTGCCGGTTCTACGATTGCCGCCAGACAAGCCTTGTTGCAAAACCCCTCGATCTACCCGCAGGGCTCTGGGACAACCACCTTCACCTGATGGCGTGAATAACGCAGAAAAGATCGCAGCCTTCGGCAGCTCCTACATTGGAATGCGTACACTCTGTAGGAGCTGCCGAAGGCTGCGATCTTTTCAGGCCAACGCCAATCGATAGCCTTACACCCTGTAAGTTCTGCCAGTTGGAATCAACCTCCCACTCGGAGTAATGTGCCCGACTGTCTCACCTGATTTTCTCCAAGGAAGTGGAAATATGCTGCGTCGCCGCATGCTGATCATGTTGGGTGTTGTTCTGCTGATCGTGCTGGTCCTGGCCGGTTACAAAGCCTTCTCCATCTACACGATGATTCAGGGCTTTGCTGTGCCGAAGCCGGCGATCAGTGTCGCCGTGGCCACTGCCACCGAACGGCCGTGGCAAGCCCGCCTGCCGACCGTCGGCACCCTCAAGGCGCTGCAAGGTGTCGACCTGAGCCTGGAGATCGCCGGCACCGTCACGGACGTGCAGTTTGAGTCAGGGCAGAAGGTCAAAGCCGGCCAACCCATCGTTCAACTCGACAGCGCCGTGGAAACCGCCCTGCTGGAAACCGCCTTGGCCGACCTCGGGCTGGCCCAGGTGGATTACAACCGCGGCAGCCAACTGGTGGGCAGCCAGGCCATTTCCAAAGGCGAGTTCGACCGACTCTCGGCGGTATTTAAAAAGAATAAGGCCACGGTCAATCAGCTCAAGGCTTCACTCGAGAAAAAACGCATCGTTGCGCCGTTCAGCGGGACCATCGGCATTCGCCAGGTGGACGTCGGTGACTACGTGGCCAGCGGCACCATGATCGCCACTCTGCAAGACCTCCGCAGCCTCTATGTAGACTTCTTCGTGCCCGAGCAGTCGGTACCGAAGATCGCCCTCGGCCAACCGGTACAGATCGTTGTCGCGGCCTACCCGACACAAACCTTCCCCGGCACCATCAGCGCGATCAACCCGAAAGTCGAAAACAGCACGCGCAACGTCCAGGTCCGCGCGACCCTGGCCAATCCCGATGCCAAACTGCTGCCGGGGATGTTCGCCAGCCTGCAAGTGTTGTTGCCCGACCCGCAGCCGCGCATCGTCGTGCCGGAAAGCGCGATCACTTACACGCTGTACGGCAACTCACTCTATGTCGTCGCGCAGAAAAAAGCCGAAGACGGCAGCCTGGAAAAAGACGACAAGGGCCAACCGATCTTGATCGCCGAACGGCGTTTCATCGAAACCGGCGAGCGCCGCGATGGGCAAGTGATGATCACCAAAGGTGTGCAGAACGGCGAAAAAGTGGTCACGGCCGGCCAGATCAAACTGGACAACGGCGCACACATTGCGATCAGCGACGACAAGACCTTAGCCGAGAAGAACAGCCCGCCGCGCGCGGACTGATCAAGGAATCCCCATGGCTTTTACCGACCCGTTCATCCGCCGCCCGGTGCTCGCCACCGTGGTCAGCCTGTTGATTGTGCTGCTGGGCTTCCAGGCCTGGAGCAAGTTGCCGCTGCGCCAATATCCACAAATGGAAAACGCCCTGATCACGGTGACCACCGCTTATCCCGGGGCCAACGCCGAAACCATTCAGGGCTACATCACCCAACCGATGCAGCAAAGTCTGGCCAGTGCCGAGGGCATCGACTACATGACCTCGGTCAGTCGCCAGAACTTCTCGGTGATCTCGATCTACGCGCGCATCGGCTCCAACAGCGATCGCTTGTTCACCGAACTGCTGGCCAAGGCCAACGAGGTGAAGAACCAGCTGCCTCAGGACGCCGAAGACCCGGTACTGAGCAAAGAAGCCGCCGACGCCTCGGCACTGATGTACATCAGCTTCTTCAGCAAGGAGCTGAGCAACCCACAAATTACCGACTACCTGTCGCGGGTCATCCAGCCGAAACTGGCGACCCTGCCGGGCATGGCCGAAGCCGAGATTCTCGGCAACCAGGTATTTGCCATGCGTCTATGGCTGGACCCGGTCAAGCTGGCCGGTTTCGGCCTGAGTGCCAGCGACGTGACCGATGCGGTGCGCAAATACAACTTCCTCTCCGCCGCCGGCGAAGTGAAAGGCGAGTACGTCGTCACCAGCATCAACGCCAATACCGAGCTTAAGTCCGCCGAAGCCTTTGCCGCGATTCCGCTTAAGGTCGAGGGCGACAGTCGCGTGCTGCTCAGCGATGTGGCGCGGGTTGAAATGGGTGCGGAAAACTACGATTCGATCAGCTCCTTCGGCGGCACCCCTTCGGTGTACATCGGCATCAAGGCCACGCCAGGCGCCAACCCGCTGGACGTGATCAAGGAAGTGCGCAAGATCATGCCGGACCTGGAAGCCCAGCTGCCGCCGAACCTCAAAGGTGAAATCGCCTACGACGCCACGCTGTTTATCCAGGCCTCGATCGACGAAGTGGTGAAAACCCTGTTTGAAGCAGTGCTTATCGTCATCGTGGTGGTGTTCCTGTTCCTCGGCGCGCTGCGTTCGGTGGTGATCCCGGTAGTCACCATCCCGCTGTCGATGATCGGCGTGATGTTCTTCATGCAGATGATGGGCTACTCGATCAATCTGCTGACGTTGTTGGCGATGGTATTGGCCATCGGCCTGGTGGTGGACGATGCCATTGTGGTGGTGGAAAACATCCACCGGCACATCGAAGAAGGCAAGACGCCGCTGGATGCGGCCATCGAAGGCGCCCGGGAAATCGCCATGCCGGTGGTCTCGATGACCATCACGCTGGCGGCGGTCTATGCGCCGATCGGCTTCCTGACGGGGCTCACGGGGGCGCTGTTCAAGGAGTTCGCCCTGACCCTGGCCGGCGCGGTGGTGATCTCCGGCATCGTCGCCCTGACCCTGTCGCCCATGATGTGCGCCTTCCTGCTGCGTCACGACGAAAATCCCAGCGGCCTGGCCCATCGCCTGGACCTGATTTTCGAAGGCCTCAAGCGCCGTTATCAAAGCATGCTCCACGGCACCCTCAACACCCGGCCGGTGGTGCTGGTGTTCGCGGTGATCGTGCTGTGCCTGATTCCGGTGCTGCTCACGTTTACCAAGTCGGAACTGGCGCCGGACGAAGACCAGGGCATCATTTTCATGATCGCCAACGCCCCGCAACCGGCCAACCTCGACTACCTGAGCACCTACACTGACGAGTTCGTCACGATCTTCAAGACGTTTCCCGAGTACTACTCGTCGTTCCAGATCAATGGTTTCAACGGCGTGCAATCGGGGATCGGCGGCTTCCTGCTCAAGCCGTGGAACGAACGCAGCCGCACGCAAATGCAGATCTTGCCCGAGGTACAGGCCAAACTGGAGAGCATTTCCGGATTGCAAATCTTCGGCTTCAACCTGCCCTCCCTGCCCGGCACCGGCGAGGGGCTGCCGTTTCAGTTCGTCATCAATACCGCCAACGATTACGAGTCGCTGCTACAAGTGACCGACCGAATCAAAAAAAGGGCAATGGAGTCCGGCAAGTTCGCCTTCGTCGACCTCGACCTGGCGTTCGACAAACCTGAAGTGGTGGTGGATATCGATCGCGCCAAGGCCGCACAGATGGGTGTTTCCATGCAGGACCTGGGCGGGACGCTCGCGACATTGCTGGGTGAGGCGGAGATCAACCGTTTCACTATTGAAGGTCGCAGCTACAAAGTCATCGCGCAGGTCGAACGGCCCTTCCGGGATAACCCCGACTGGCTCAACAATTATTACGTCAAGAACACCCAAGGCCAACTGCTGGCCCTGTCGACCCTGATCACCGTGACCGACCGGGCGCGTCCACGGCAGTTGAACCAGTTCCAGCAACTCAACTCGGCCATCCTGTCCGGCGTGCCGCTGGTCAGCATGGGTGAAGCCATCGACACCGTGCGCCAGATCGCGCGGGAAGAGGCGCCGGTGGGTTATGCCTTCGACTATGCCGGCGCATCCCGGCAATACGTCCAGGAAGGCAGTGCGCTGTGGGTCACCTTCGCCCTGGCGCTGGCGATCATTTTCCTGGTACTGGCCGCCCAGTTCGAAAGCTTCCGCGATCCGCTGGTGATTCTGGTGACCGTGCCGTTGTCGATCTGTGGCGCGTTGATCCCGCTGTTCCTGGGCTGGTCGAGCATGAATATCTACACCCAGGTCGGCCTGGTGACGTTGATCGGGCTGATCAGCAAGCACGGAATCCTGATCGTCGAATTCGCCAACCAGTTACGCAAGGACAAAGGCCTGACGCCGCGAGAGGCCGTGGAGGAAGCGGCGGCCATTCGTCTGCGTCCGGTGTTGATGACCACTGCTGCGATGGTGTTCGGCATGGTGCCGTTGATCATCGCCACGGGGGCGGGCGCCGTCAGCCGGTTCGACATCGGCATGGTGATCGCCACGGGGATGTCGATCGGGACGTTGTTTACGTTGTTTGTGTTGCCGTGCGTGTACACGTTGCTGGCTAAACCCGATAAACCCTAAAATCAAAAGATCGTCCGAAGGCTCGGGCCGCGTTCGGACGATCTTATGATCTTGCAATCGAAAAAAAGGCCTCGCATTAGCGAGGCCTTTTATTTGGGCTTCAATTTATTCAACTTTGTGGCCTCAATCCTTGAGAAAGTCCGAACATGAACAGCAATAAATCATGATCGGGTTGGGATGCCACGGATGCCTTCGCAACCCGTGGCAACGGACAGTGCGCGTCGCCATTCACTGAACTGAGGACTTGCGTGCGGGGCTGCTCCCAAGCCGCCACCGCTAGTGAAGCAACTGCCAAGGCTCCTATTAAAAATACACCTCGTGCAATTTCGAGTTTCATTGCTATAAACCCTTGATAGCGCTGCCAAACGCCGTCTTATAAAAGTAGACGAGTTTCTGCCAGTCCGTCGTGCTGAACGACGAGTGGCGACGCAGTTGCTTCATGTCATGAGAAGCCGCTTGCCGGGCGGTAAAACGCTGCCGAGATTTCTCCAGATCGATCAAGGCCACTTCAACTTTGGCAGCCTCGCCTTCGCCGGTGACGCGCACGAATACGTGCTTGGCATAAAGGCAGCTGTGCTGCCAGCGGCCCTTGTGCATCCGGGCCAGGCTCTCGGCCAGTTCCTTCAACACTCGATCATGCACAGCCTCACCGTGACGTTCGCGACCGCCGCCAGCGTACCAGTGGTCGATTTCCTCGAAGCCGTCCAGCGCCTTGGTGATCAGCAATGCGCGCCATTTATGCACCGGATCGCGCTGTGCACCGCAGAAAACGATTTCCGGAACGAGAACGTCGAGCAGGTTCAGGCCGATGAGCGCATCGCGCTCGCGCAACACCGTCGGCCGACCGAACGGGTGCAGCAAGCTGCGATGGATATGTCCGGTTTGACGTTTAACGTAAAGCAGCTGTCCATTGCCGCTCACAACGCGCTGCACGCCGCTTTCTCCACCGCGACGGACGTTGGGTTCTTCTACCCATTCACCGCGCTGATTCCAAAAATAGTCGAAGCGGTCCTGAGGAGCGACGTCCGTTTCTGCTGCACATTGCACTGCCATTCTGTTACCTCTTGCGTAATACGTAGACCCGCCACATGGCATAGAGCGGTAAAAAGTCCAGTTGTTCCTGAATATGAAAACCCGCCTGCTCGAATTCCTTTTCAACCGTAGCAGCCGGTAACACAAATCGATTTTGGTAACCTTCCTGCCCACGGGTTTTCTCGGCGCGCTTGCGTTTCCACGCCTTGAAATTGCCGTCCACCCACAAAGAAAGGATCACGCTGTCGCGAGTGACTCGCTCGAACTCGCGCAAAATAGCCAGTCGATGCTCGGCTTCACCGATGTGATGGAGCAAACGCATGCAGAAAATGCTGTCGACGGCGTTATCAGGCAAGGCAATGTCGAATGCAGAAGTGTGCAAGGGCTGTACCCGTTTCACCACCTCGGCAGGTTGCGCCTGCATGGCAATCTTCAGCATGGACTCGGAGTTGTCAGCCCCAATGATCGCACGATTGGTTTTTTCCGCCAGCAATGGCCAAAAGCGCCCCGCACCGCAGGGCAAATCGAGGATCAGCCCCGGCTCACCGACCAGTGCCAGCGCCTTGCGCGCCAGTTGCTCGTCACGCCAGTGGGACAGGCGGCGGCCAAGGCCATCCTTATGCTTGCGCAGGTATCGTTGAGCGTGTTGATCGTCGTATTTTTCGGAAAAATCAAGTTTGATCGGGCCGGCCATCACCAAGGTCTCCTTAGCTGCTGATGGCACCCACGATAGGTAGCGCCGTGTCAGCGACAGGTCATTCCTTTGTGAAAAAAATGTCATGTAAAACCCCAAGTTATTTCGAGGTTTTGCAGGGCGGCAACGATGGCTCTGGGCCGTTGCGACCGATCAGTTCACATCCGACGAACACAGCTCCACCTGAAAACGACAACCATTGGGCTCCATGTTCGTCAGGCTGACGTCCCACCCCTGGTTTTCACAGATCCGCTGCACCAGTGACAGCCCAAGCCCCAAGCCCTCACCGCGCTTCTCGTTGCCCCGCACGAACGGCTCGAACATGGCCTCGCGTTTTTCCTCGGGAATGCCCACGCCACTGTCCTCGACCATGAAACCCGTGGCCGTCAGGGTCAGGTGGATGAACCCGCGTTCGGTGTAATGCAGCGCGTTACGCAGCAGGTTGCCCATGACCGCGTGCAGAAGGGTTGCGTTGTAGCACGTGTTGGCCGGATTGCCCGGTTCAAAGATTAGCGCCAACCCCTTGGCCTCGATCGGCTCGCGCCACTGATTGAGCAGTCCATCGGCTACCTGGCTCAGGGTCTGCTGGGGCGATATGCTGGCGTCTTCGCGTTGTGCGCGGGCCAACATCAGGAAGGTTTGCACCAGCTCGCGCATCTCTTCACAAGCGCGGGCGATTCGCTCGACCTGTGCACGTCCACGCTGATCGATACCGGGGTTTTCCAGTAGCAGCTCGCAGGAACTGGCCAGCACCATCAATGGCGTGCGCAGTTCGTGGCTCACGTCACTGGTGAACAACCGTTCGCGGGTCAACGCCTGGCGCAAGCGCCCGAGGGTGGCGTCGAAGGCCACGGCCAACTCGCCCACCTCATCAGCGGCGTAATCCGGCGCCAGCGGTGGAGCAAGACCCAATAATTGATCACGGTGACGGACCTGACGGGCCAGTCGCACCACGGGCGCCATCACTTTGCGCGCCAGTACCCAGCCAAGAAACACCGCCAACGCCAGACTCAGGACGAAGCCCACCAGCACCACGGCAAACAGCACCCGTTCACGCTCTTCGAAATCGCTCTGATCCTGCAACAGCACATAACGCCGACCATCGACGACTTCGACCATCGCGTGATACGACAGCTGTTCGCGAAACACTTCGTGAAAGCCCGGGCCCAGGTGCCGCAGGTCCTTGGGGAGTTCGAAGTCGCCGGGCCCGCCGCTGAAATAGAACATTTGGTCCGGCTCGGGACGGTGGCTCCAGTCCGACACGCTGTCCATCAGCAACAGACGCTGTAAATCGCCGCCCAGACCAGCCGAAATCAGTTTTTCTTCGACCAGGTGCACGGTCGCCACAATGCCCATGGCGAACGCCCCTGCCACCAATGCGCTCATCAGCGCAAAGGCGATGATGATCCGTTGAGCAAGGCTCTGTTTAAACTCCATCTCGGCCCTCGGCCAAGCGATAACCCACACCGTGCACGGTTTGCAGCAACGGTTTGGCGAACGGCTTGTCGATCACCTGGCGCAATTGATGGACGTGGCTGCGCAGGCTGTCGCTGTCCGGGCAGTCATCACCCCACAGCGCCTCTTCGAGAATTTCGCGGCGCAGTACGTGAGGACTTTTTTGCATCAACACGGCCAGCAACTTCAGGCCCACCGGGTTGAGTTTCAGCAGACGACCTTCGCGGGTCACTTCCAGGGTATCGAGGTCGTAGATCAGATCGCTGACCTGCAAGGTGCGACGGCCGCCACCCTGGGCGCGACGCATGACCGCCTCGATGCGCGCCGCCAATTCAGACAGGGCAAAGGGTTTGATCAGGTAGTCATCGGCGCCGGACTTGAAGCCTTGCAGCCGGTCGTCCAGTTGATCGCGAGCGGTGAGCATGATCACCGGCGTGTCGCGGCGCGCATCTTCGCGCAGGCGTTTGCACAGGGTGTAACCGTCGATGCCCGGCAACATGATGTCGAGCACGATCAGGTCGTAATGCTCCGTGGCCGCCAGGTGCAATCCTGACAAACCGTCCTGCGCGCAATCCACGGTATAACCTTTGAGCCCCAGGTAATCGGCCAGATTGGCCAGGATATCGCGGTTGTCTTCAACCAATAGAATTCGCATGGGTATCTCCTGCGTACACAGTAACGGCCGTCTTGGCCCGCGCAGCTTAAGGCCAAGTGTGGCTGAGGGCTAGGACTGTGTGCAGTTGCAAATCCACCCCATAAACCCGGGGCAACTTTAACGACTTTTTCACTATCGATTCACACGCCGACGACAGGATCAGGCTCAAACTCCGCGCGGCTGCGTTTTCAGAACATTTCACCGACCAAGGAACTGCCATGGTTTCGACTGCTGTCCGCCCCGCCTCCCGCCCACTGAACTTCTGGGTGTGCCTGGGCGTTCCCGCCATTGCGGCGATCATTCTGGTGCTGCTCGAACTGACGTCCCTGGACATGGACCTTGCCAAACTGCTCTATGACCCGGTCGCGAGGGATTTCATCGGGCGGCACAGTTACTTCCTGGAAGAGATCCTGCATGACCGCGCCAAGCAGGTGGTCATCGCCTTCTCGGTGTTGGCCATCGTCGGTTTCATCGCCTCCTTTTTCATGGACAGGCTCAAACCGATCAAACGGGAACTGGGCTGCCTGGTGCTATCTCTGGCGCTGGCGACCTCCTTTGTCACGCCAGTCAAAGCGGTGACGGCCGTTCAATGCCCATGGAGCCTGGAGCAGTTCGGTGGTCACGAGACCTACAGCGAGTTGCTCAGCCCTCGCCCGCACACCGATAAGCCGGGCCGTTGCTGGCCCGGCGGTCATGCGGCAACCGGTTTCACACTGTTTGCGCTGTTCTTTGTCCTGCGTGACCGTCGTCCGCGCCTGGCGCGCAAGGCGTTTGTGTTCGCTTTCGCGTTGGGCACGGTGTTTTCCATCAGCCGGATGATGCAGGGCGCGCACTTCTTTTCGCACAATGTGTGGACGGCGATTTTCTGCTGGCTGATTTGTCTGGGGGCGTATTACTACATCCTTTATCTCCCGGCGGCGAAGGATGAGCGAGAGACCAAGGCAGAACCGGTCAAGGCCTGAGGAAAGATCAAAAGATCGCAGGCTTCGCCAGCTCCTACAGGGGATCGCGTGCTTTTGTAGGAGCTGCCGCAGGCTGCGATCTTTTGACTTTATAGAGGGCAGTAAAAAGCCCCGCCTGCTTATCGCAGGCGGGGCTTTTTTATAGGGGTAAGGCTGGCTTACATCATGCCGCCCATGCCGCCCATACCGCCCATGTCTGGCATGCCGCCGCCAGCTGGACCGTCTTCCTTGATCTCGGCGATCATGGCTTCGGTGGTGATCATCAGGCTGGCGATGGAAGCTGCTGCCTGAAGAGCCGAACGAGTCACTTTAGCCGGGTCGAGGATGCCCATTTCGATCATGTCGCCGTATTCGCCGGTAGCAGCGTTGTAACCGTAGTTACCCGAACCCTGCTTGACCTTGTCGACAACTACGCTTGGCTCGTCGCCGGAGTTGGCAACGATCTGGCGCAGTGGCGCTTCAACAGCGCGACGCAGCAACTGGATACCCACGTCTTGATCGGCGTTATCGCCTTTCAGCTCGGAGATTGCCTGCAGAGCGCGAACCAGTGCCACGCCACCGCCAGGTACCACGCCTTCTTCAACGGCTGCACGGGTAGCGTGCAGGGCGTCTTCAACGCGGGCTTTCTTCTCTTTCATTTCAACTTCGGAACCAGCGCCAACCTTGATCACTGCAACGCCGCCGGACAGTTTGGCCAGTCGCTCTTGCAGTTTTTCACGGTCGTAGTCGGACGAAGTGTCAGCCACTTGCTGACGGATCTGCAGAACGCGAGCCTGGATATCAGCTTCAACGCCGGCGCCGTCGATCACGGTGGTGTTTTCTTTGGACAGGATCACGCGCTTGGCATTACCCAGGTGTTCCAGGGTAGTGCTTTCCAGGCTCAGACCGATCTCTTCGGAGATAACGGTACCGCCAGTCAGAACAGCGATGTCCTGCAGCATGGCCTTGCGACGGTCGCCGAAGCCTGGCGCCTTGACGGCTGCGACTTTAACGATGCCACGCATGTTGTTCACAACCAGAGTCGCCAGGGCTTCGCCTTCAACGTCTTCGGCCACGATCAGCAGTGGACGGCCGGCTTTGGCAACGGCTTCCAGTACTGGCAGCATTTCGCGGATGTTCGAGATCTTTTTGTCGACCAGCAGGATCAGCGGACCGTCCAGCTCGGCAGTCATGGTCTCTGGCTTGTTGACGAAGTACGGGGACAGGTAGCCACGGTCGAACTGCATGCCTTCAACAACCGACAGTTCGTTTTCCAGGCCCGAGCCTTCTTCAACGGTGATCACGCCTTCTTTACCGACTTTTTCCATGGCTTCGGCAATGATGTCGCCGATGGAGTTGTCGGAGTTGGCCGAGATGGTGCCGACCTGAGCGATGGCCTTGGTGTCAGCGCAAGGCTTGGACAGGGCTTTCAGCTCTTTGACGATTGCGATGGTCGCTTTGTCGATACCGCGCTTCAGGTCCATCGGGTTCATGCCGGCAGCGACGGCTTTCAGGCCTTCGTTGACGATCGATTGAGCCAGAACGGTAGCGGTGGTGGTGCCGTCGCCTGCGTCATCGTTGGCACGGGAGGCAACGTCTTTGACCAGCTGCGCGCCCATGTTTTCGAAGCGATCTTTCAGCTCGATTTCTTTGGCAACGGACACGCCGTCCTTGGTGATGGTCGGAGCGCCGAAGCTCTTCTCGATGATCACGTTACGGCCTTTAGGGCCCAGGGTCGCTTTTACTGCGTCAGCCAGGACGTTGACACCGGCGAGCATTTTCTTGCGGGCGGAATCGCCGAATTTAACTTCTTTAGCAGCCATGATCGATATTCCTTAAATACTTTGTAGTAGCGGGAAAATGAGCGGGGAATCAGCCTTCGATAACAGCGAGGATTTCGTTCTCGCTCATTACCAACAGGTCTTCGCCGTCGACTTTCACGGTGTTGCTGCCGGAGTACGGGCCGAACACAACCTTGTCACCCACTTTAACGGCCAGTGCACGCACTTCACCGTTGTCCAGCACGCGGCCGGTACCGACAGCGAGGATCTCGCCGCTGTTGGCTTTTTCAGCAGCCGAACCTGGCAGGACGATACCGCCAGCGGTTTTCTTTTCTTCTTCGCTGCGACGGATGACGACGCGGTCATGCAGAGGACGAAGCTTCATTGTCGATCTCTCCTAATTGTGGTTTTCATCGGCCGGTGTATTCCCGGCGGGTTTAACAAATCCGGCGGTGCCGGGTGCGGTTCGTCGAGCGAACCGCGGAAGTCTGTCTGGCGTAATCGCCAGAAACCTTGCGGTGACCGTTACATAAGGGCACATAAGCTTATTACAAGGGCGAGGACGCAAATTTTTTCAGGTTGCTGCCCCACAAACGAACACGGCACCCGAAGGTGCCGTGCCGGTGTAGCGGATTACTTGGTATCGCGGTGTTCGAATTCGCCTTCGATCACGTTGGGCTCACGGCCCAGCGGCTCGCGGGTCGCAGGGCCGCCGCCACGTGGCTGAAGGTCGTCGGCGAACGCACGCTGACGGATTGCCGCCTCTTCGGCACGCTGGCGCATTTTATTGGCCAACAGTCGACGAGAGATCGGCAGCAACATGATCAGACCCAGCACGTCAGTGACGAAGCCCGGCAGGATCAACAGACCACCCGCCAGTGCCAGCATCAAACCTTCGAGCATGGTCTGGGCCGGCAACTCGCCGCGGTTCAGGCTTTCACGAGCACGCAATGCGGTTGCCAGACCAGCGATACGCAGCACGAACACGCCGAGCATCGAGCCGAGAATGACCAGCAGCAGGGCCGGGAAAAACCCGATCGCCCCGCTTACCTTGACGAATACGAACAGCTCCAACACCGGGAACAGTACAAAGAGCAATAAAAAAGGGCGCATCAAATGGTTCCTCAACGCAAGAATGCCTTGCCAGTCTTCCCTAGATGACGTCGCCGATTCGTGAATTCAAGCGTCGGCCACTTCATTTTTCGGCCAATGTTCGGCGTGAGCCAGGAAAACCAAGGCTTCGCGTACTTGTGTCGGCGTATTACACGGCGCTTGAAACGGCAACCAATAGAGCCCCTGGCCAATGCGCAGGTGCATGCCTTCGGTATCGATACCCGCCAGTTGCGCCGGCTCGGTTTTCGGCAGGCCTGCCAGTTCGACGTAGTGGGCGATGGCTTTGGCGTGATCGGCATTCATGTGCTCGACCATGCTCGCTTCGGCCTTACCGGCAAACGGGTTGGCCAGGGTCAGTTGATCGACCCAGTGAATCGCACCGAAGCCGCCGATGTAGCGATGACGTACCGGCTTGAGCACCCAGAAATCGAAATCGTGGGCCTTGTGGTAGCTCTGTGAATCCGGGAAATAGCGGTAGTAACGCTCAGCCGCCGCTTCGATGGCTGACTCGTCCTCGAGCTTTTCTGCTTCAGCGAGGTAGGTCAGGCGACCAACGGCTTGCACATCTTCGGCCCCGCGCTCGCCCACAAACAGCGAGCATTTTGGATCTTTCTGCAGGTTGTGGGTGTGCTGGGCGATACGGCTGATAAGGATCAGCGGCCAACCCTGTTCGTCCAGACAGTACGGAACCACGGAGCCAAACGGGAAACCGGGCATCGCCTTGGAGTGTGTCGATAGCACTCCACGGTATTCCTTGAGAAGCAATTCTCGGGCATTCTTGGCCGCTTCAACGCTCAATTTATGACTCCTTATATAGAATCCGTCAAAAAAAACGGACAGGCGCCTGGGGATAAGTTCCAGTACGCCATCGGGGCAGTTCTCATGTGCAGCCAGGCCGTATCAGGTGCAGATCGAGAGGCTACTCTCTAAAAGGAAACCACTCCTCTGATCTGCTATTGGGGCATGCGAATGCAACTCACTGACAAAGTAATCATTATCACGGGCGGTTGCCAGGGTTTGGGCCGTTCCATGGCCGAGTATTTCGCCGGTAAAGGCGCGAAGCTGGCGCTGGTGGACCTGAACCAGGAAAAACTCGACGACACCGTCGCCGCTTGCAAGGCTAAAGGCGTCGATGCTCGCGCTTATCTGTGCAATGTCGCCAATGAAGAGCAAGTGACCCACATGGTCGCCCAGGTTGCCGAGGACTTCGGCGCGATCCATGGCTTGATCAACAACGCCGGGATCCTGCGCGATGGCTTGCTTATCAAGGTCAAGGACGGCGAGATGACCAAGATGAGCCTGGCCCAGTGGCAGACGGTCATCGACGTCAATCTGACCGGCGTATTCCTGTGCACCCGTGAAGTCGCGGCCAAAATGATCGAGCTGAACAACAGCGGCATGATCATTAATATCTCGTCGATCTCCCGCGCTGGCAACGTCGGCCAGACCAACTACTCCGCCGCCAAGGCCGGTGTCGCCGCGGCGACCGTGACCTGGGCGAAGGAATTGGCACGCTACGGTATTCGTGTGGCAGGCATTGCACCGGGCTTTATCGAAACCGAAATGACGCTGAGCATGAAGCCTGAGGCGCTGGAGAAGATAACGTCCGCGATTCCACTCAAGCGCATGGGCAAGCCTGAAGAGATCGCCCATTCAGCGGCGTACATTTTCGAGAACGACTATTTCACCGGTCGGATTATGGAGTTGGATGGCGGGTTGCGCATCTAAAGCCACTGCAAAACAAATGTGGGA
The DNA here is from genome assembly GCF_039888995.1 of Pseudomonas rossensis. Taxonomy (NCBI): domain Bacteria; kingdom Pseudomonadati; phylum Pseudomonadota; class Gammaproteobacteria; order Pseudomonadales; family Pseudomonadaceae; genus Pseudomonas; species Pseudomonas rossensis. The sequence continues at coordinate 34,146 of NZ_JBBWCB010000059.1, forward strand.
GCGAGCTTGCTCGCGATAGCGGTAGTCCAGTCAACAAATCTGTTGAATGTTAATCCGTCATCGCGAGCAAGCTCGCTCCCACAGAGAAGCGTATTTCAGTTCATTAATCGTCGCTGATCGTGATGTTCGGCATGGCCGGTGTCGCCGCTTCCTGCAACACGATCCGCGCGCCGACATGGCGGGCCAGCTCCTGGTAAACCATCGCAATCGGGCTGTCAGGCTCGGCGATCACCGTTGGCTTGCCGCCGTCGGCCTGTTCGCGGATGGCCATCGCCAGCGGCAACGAAGCCAGCAGCTCGACGCCGTACTGGTTGGCCAGCTTCACACCACCGCCCTCACCGAACAGATGCTCGGCATGCCCGCAGTTGGAGCAGATGTGCACGGCCATGTTTTCCACCACGCCCAGCACCGGGATGTTGACCTTGCGGAACATCTCCACGCCCTTGCGCGCGTCCAGCAATGCCAGGTCCTGCGGGGTCGTGACGATCACCGCACCGGCCACCGGGACTTTCTGCGCCAGGGTCAGCTGGATGTCACCGGTGCCTGGTGGCATGTCGATGACCAGGTAATCCAGGTCGCCCCAGGCGGTCTGAGTGACGAGTTGCAACAAGGCGCCGGAAACCATCGGCCCGCGCCAGACCATCGGCGTGTTGTCATCGGTCAGGAACGCCATGGACATGACTTCGACACCGTGGGACTCGATCGGAATAAACCACTTCTGATCCTTGACCTTGGGTCGGGTGCCTTCAGGGATGCCGAACATGATGCCTTGGCTCGGTCCGTAAATATCCGCGTCGAGGATCCCGACCTTGGCGCCTTCGCGGGCCAGGGCCAGGGCCAGGTTGGCGGCGGTGGTCGATTTGCCCACACCGCCCTTGCCGGACGCCACGGCCACCACGTTCTTGACGTTGGCCAGCCCCGGGATCTGCGCTTGAGCCTTGTGCGCGGCAATGACACTGGTGATCTCGACGCGGGCGATGGTCACGCCGTCCAGCCCTTCAATGGCCATTTGCAGCAACTGCGCCCAGCCACTCTTGAACAGGCCGGCGGCGTAACCCAGCTCCAGCTGGACGCTGACGCGATCCCCCTGAATGTCGATGCCGCGCACGCACCCGGCGCTGACCGGGTCCTGGTTCAGGTAAGGGTCGGTGTATTGGCGAAGGACGGCTTCCACCGCTGCGCGATTGACGGCGCTCATGGGCAACTCCGATAGCAAGACTGGAAAATCAGGCGAGTATCCTAACCGTTCTGTCGCCCGGACGGCATGCTTTCAGGATATGACAAATAACCCATGGTCGAATGCTACCTGTAGCAGCTGGCGAAGCTTGCGTTCGGCGGCGCAGCCGTCGCAAACCCAGGCACCGCGGTGTGCCAGGCAAATCAGGGTGACAGAATTGGCGACGGCTTCGCCGCCGAACGCAGGCTTCGCCAGCTGCTATGTATGGACTCGCCCCCACTGTCTACCCGCTTTTGAAAAACCGCCGCCCCGTTGCATCTATGTATCAGGCCTATTCGAGGAAGCCGACTTCGGCTTCTGGCCAAAAT
>NZ_JBBWCB010000060.1:0-35567 GCF_039888995.1 Pseudomonas rossensis
CCCAGTGGGTGCCGGAAGTGAATGGTGACATGCTCGAAATCCATGTGCATCTGGATCTGCTCGGCTGCAGCGACGGCCATCTGGGAATTGCCTTGCGCTGCAGCGATGATGGCCATGAAGAAACCCTGCTCTACTACGATGCATCACTGCAGCGTCTGGTGCTTGACCGCAGTCGCTCGGGTGCGCAAGTCACCGGTCAGCGCAGCGTGGCGATAGACCCAACACAAGGGCAGCTGGAACTGCGTGTGTTCCTCGATCGCTCGTCCATCGAGGTGTTCGACGAAAACGGACGCTTCAGCCTCAGCAGTCGCCTCTATCCGCGGCCTGACAGTCTGGGCGTGAAGCTCCTTGCAAGCGGGAGTGGCGGACGGGTCTCCATTCCCAGAGCATGGCCGCTCGCCTCGGGATGGCTATGAGCAGCGTCATTCGAGTCGCGAGAAGCGCGGGCCATGTGTCATGATTCTGCGTCAACCTGACCGGTTTCGCCTCGCATGACTTCAGTGAAAGACGTTGCACAACTGGCCGGCGTATCCCTGATGACGGTTTCTCGAGCGCTCAACAACCCGGAAAAACTGAGCCCCGAAACCCTTCAGCGGGTACGTCGCGCCATTGATGAACTGCAATTCGTACCGAGCCTGTCGGCGCGCAGGATGCGCGGCGACAACCTCCAGTCGCGCACCATCGGTGTGTTCGCGCTGGACACCGCGACCACACCGTTCGCGGTCGAGTTGCTGCTGTCCATCGAACAGACCGCACAGCAGGCGGGCTGGAATGTGTTCATCCTTAACCTGTTGAGCAACCCGCCCACCGACCAGAACATCGACCTGATGTTGTCGCACCGTCCCGACGGGTTGATCTTCAGCGCCATGGGATTTCGCCAGGTGTGCATTCCCGAGCGCTTGAAGAGCAAACCCCTGGTACTCGCCAATTGCCTGGCGGATGACAGTCGCCTGGTGAGTTATGTGCCCGACGACGAAACGGGGCAGTATCGAGCCGTACATCACGCGTTGAGCCAAGGCTATCGGCGCCCTCTGTGTATCAATCTGCCAAAACAGAGTCTGGCCTGGGACCTGCGACAAAAAGGCTTGCTGCGTGCCTGTCAGGCATTCGGCCTTGCGCCTGACGCACTCCTGCAATACGACCTTTCCGATCATGATGCCTATGGTGAAACCGCAGCCATCCTCGACCTGCACATCATTGATGGTCGTCCCCAATTTGACATTCTGATCTGTGGCAACGACCGCATTGCGTTTTGTGCCTATCAGCTGTTGTTGGGCCGAGGCCTGAAAATCCCCGACGATGTCGCCGTGCTCGGCTATGACAACATGATCGGTATCGCTGAGCTGTTCATCCCGCCGTTGACGACGGTGCAACTGCCGTACTACGAGATCGGTCGTAAGGCTGCCCGGCACCTGATCGAGACCATTGAGGTATCGGGAGCTCAGCCAGTTGATTGTCCATTAGTGGTCAGGGCATCACTATAAGAATTAGCTCATTCGGTGATTGCACGCCCGCTTGCTTTCGATTTGCCAGTTCTGTGGCGACTGCGGCTCTTCGCTGTTCTGGTCTGATTCCAAAGGTGAGTATTCGGATTGGATGTCCGTGGCGATAGGCACGGTGGATACGCCGTTTCTGAGTGAAAAGCAGAAACACGTGTGCGTTGCATCGAAAGCGCCGTGGTACGCAATCGAGGATCGGTGGCCGCGGACGGAGTGAGCGCTTTCGGCCAAAAAGCGAAAGCGCATGAGGTACATTGATACCTGATCCCAAATTCACTGATGGGAGGGACCGTACTATGACGACGCGAACTGAAACCGCCATCCTGGCCGGTGGCTGCTTCTGGGGCATGCAGGATCTGCTAAGACGCTACCCCGGCGTAGTGTCCACGCGGGTGGGATACTCGGGCGGCGATGTACCCAATGCGACTTACCGCAACCATGGCACGCACGCGGAAGCGATCGAGATCGTATTCGATCCGGAGCAGATCAGCTATCGCCAGATCCTCGAGTTTTTCTTTCAGATCCACGACCCGACGACGACGAATCGTCAGGGCAACGATGTGGGTATGAGCTACCGCTCGGCACTCTTCTATCTCAACGATGAACAGAAGCAGGTGGCCGAGGATACGGTGGCCGACGCTGATGCATCCGGCCTCTGGCCCGACAAGGTCGTCACTGAAATCGTGCCTGCAGGTGCGTTCTGGGAAGCAGAGCCGGAACATCAGGACTACCTCGAACACTACCCCAACGGTTACACCTGCCATTTCATTCGGCCAGACTGGAAACTGCCTAAACGAGGGTGATGGTGAGGCCAAAAACGGTGTAACGGCCCCTCGCGAATAACGGCTTCACGCGCATCTGCGAAGGGTCAGGAGGCAAGATGATTTGTATCGCTCTGTATGTTCGCGGGCGATCTTACACAGCAATACACAATCGCCGGATCAGGACACATACGGATTACATGAAGGTGAAAAAGTGGGCGGCGTCGCACACCTGGCGTTCTCCGATGAACCCAGGCTAAAGAGCCCAACACACCAGCAGGAGCCACCTCATGATCAATGAAATCGATACCGTGCTTTACACCGGCAAGACCCACACAACCGGAGGCCGTAACGGCGAGTTGCGTAGCGACGATGGACGTTTGGACGTCAAGCTTTCCGCGCCTGGCTCGCCAGGGAGTGGCACCAATCCCGAACAGCTGCTGGCTGCGGGTTGGTCGGCCTGTTTCATCGGTGCAATGGGTAAGGCGGCTGTGGCATTAAAGGTGACCCTGCCGAGCGACGTTGCCGTCGATGCCGAAGTGGACCTGGGCAAGACCGAGGACGCCTTTTTCCTCCAGGCGCGCCTTAATGTCAGCCTTCCGGGTCTGGACCCTGCTGTCGCACGGGCGGTGGTGGATGGCGCCCACCAGCGGTGCCCGTACTCCAAAGCGACCCGTGGCAACATCGACGTCACGATCAATCTGGTTTAGCCAAAGCACCTCGTGCGGCCTAATGCTGTTCACTTAAGGTTGGGGTACATATCCGTTTCTGCGGTCACGGCGGCTAGCGGTTTCGCTTTTTAAGCGAGTCACTTTCGAAAAGCGCGAAAGTAACCAAAGCGCTTTGCCCCGCCATTCGGTGCCTCGCCCAGGCTCGGCATGCCGTAACGAAGGCATTGCTCCGGGGGCCCGCCGCCATCGGCCATCGGCCATCCATGGCCGGGGGCGGCTACCGCGGCATCCTTGCCGCGGTGCCCCCTGCGCAACGCCTGCGTTCGGCCTCTGGGAAAGGGGCAGTAGATCAAAATCAAAAGCCACAGCCACAGCCACAGCCACAGCCACAGCCACAGCAAGATCAAAAGATCGCAGCCTCGCTTCGCTCGACAGCTCCTACAGGGAAATGCGTTCATTTGAAGCCAGGTCGGCCGGTAGGCCGCCTCGCTTTGGCGTTTGCGGTGCACGCCCCCTCGAGAGGCCGAATGGAGGTTCTGCGCAGTGGGCAACCCGGCATGGATGCCGGGTTAGCCGCCCCCGGCCATGGATGGCCGATGGCGGCGGGCCCACGGAGCAGGACCGGAGCGAGGGCACCCTGAGCCTAGGCGAAGGGCCGAACGAAAGGGGCAAGAACCCTTTGGTTACTTTGGGCTGGGCCGGCATTCCGGTTCTTTTCCAAAGTGACCCGCCGTAAGGGCGGAACCCTAAGCAGCCGTTACCGCAGGAATGGATATGCACACGATCAACAAAATACAGGTCGGCCGCCTCGCTCTTGATCCACCGCCCCCTCGCTACGCATGTGTATGCCTGGAAACACCGAGCTTAAGCGAACAGCATTACACGTGCAGTCTGCTTTCCCGGCAGGCTGCTCGGCCAATTCGCTCAATCGTCCTCATGCAACTTGATACCGCGGGCGTGAAGCAGGTGCGGGATCACCAGCACCAGCAGCGTCAGCGCGAGGAACGCGGCCGATATCGGTTGCGTCACAAACACCAGCCAGTCTCCCTCGCTGATGGACAGCGCATTGCGCAGCTGCTTTTCGGCCATCGGCCCCAGCAGCATGCCGACGATCACGGGTGCGACGGGAAAATCGAAACGGCGCATCAATACGCCGCCCCAACCAATCGCCAACATCAGCAAAAGATCGAAGGAGGAATGGCGCATGCCGTACACGCCAATGGTGGCAAACACCAGAATGCCGGCGTTCAGGTACGGCCGGGGAATCTGCAGGAGCTTGACCCACAGCCCCACCAACGGGAGATTCAACACCAACAGGATCACGTTGCCGACATACAGCGAGGCCACCAGGGTCCAAACCAGTTCCCCTGAAGTCTGGAAGAGCATCGGCCCCGGCTGCAGGTTGTAGTTCTGGAACGCGGCCAACAGAATCGCCGCGGTGGCGGACGTCGGGATGCCGAGCGTCAGCAGTGGCACCAAAGAACCCGTCGCGCTCGCGTTGTTGGCCGCCTCGGGACCGGCAACCCCCTCAATCGCCCCCTCGCCCTTGTTGCCCGCAAACTCTTTCGGGTACTTGCTCAATTTGCGTTCCGCCGAATAGGACAGGAACGTCGGAATTTCAGCGCCACCGGCCGGAATCGACCCGAATGGAAAGCCGATCAACGTGCCCCGTAGCCAAGCGGGTACCGAGCGTTTCCAGTCAGAGCGCGTCATCCACAACGAGGTCAAGCGGTGCCGACCGGACGCTTCTTCTTTTTGATACAGCAAGCTGTACAAGGCTTCACCCACTGCAAACAAACCGACCGCCACGAGCACGACTTCGATGCCATCAACCAACTCCGGCACCGCCAAGGTGTAGCGGGCAATGCCCGATGTCGAGTCCAGGCCGATCAAGCCGATGGTCAGCCCAATCCCGAGCGAGACAAAACCGCGCAGCATCGAAGCGCCGAGTACCGCAGACACCGTCGTGAAGGACAACACCAGAATTGCGAAATACTCGGCAGGACCAAACTTGAGCGCCAGCGTGGCGACAATAGGGGCAAACAACGTCAGGAACACCGTCGCGATGGTGCCGGCAACAAATGAGCCTATCGCGGCCGTTGCCAGGGCCGGTCCTGCCCGGCCGTTGCGCGCCATGAGATTGCCTTCCAGGGCCGTGACCATGGAGGACGATTCACCGGGCGTATTGAGCAGGATGGAAGTGGTCGAGCCTCCGAACTGAGCGCCATAATAGATACCGGCAAACATGATCAGGGCGCCCGTGGGATCGACCTTGGCGGTGATCGGCAGCAGCAGCGCCACCGTCAGCGCCGGCCCAATACCCGGCAAGACACCAATGGCGGTGCCGAGCAAACAGCCGATAAAGCCCCACATCAAATTGATCGGTGTCAGCGCAGCGGAAAAACCAATGGCCAGGTTCGCGAGAGTTTCCACCTTGATTACCTCCTTTGGCCCGGGTCAGATCCAGGCGTTGACAAGGGGCGGCAGGGAAACCCCTAGCCCGGCGTTGAACAGCCAGTAAATCGGCAGGGTCAAGGCAATACCGATAGCGAGGTCCTTCACCGGCCGACGACTGCCAAAACCCCGCGCCGAACAGGCAAACAGCAGCCCGGCGGCCAATACGAACCCGATGAGGTTAATCAGCACGGCCACCCCCACCAGTCCCGCCGTCACCCAGGCTGCGCCGGATTTGCCGCCGGGCAGCGCTTGGGCAGCTTCGTCGCTGTGGTCTGCCAGCTCGCGAAAACCACCGGTGACGGCCTGATAACAGAGCAACAGACCGACAACGCCCAGGAACACCGCGACGGCGTACGGATAGACGTGGGCTCCCAGGATGACGAAGCCCATCTCGGGAGGAAACCGGAATGCGCCCACCGCCAACACGGCGCTGATGGCAATCACTCCGACGCCAATCGCCAGTTGCACCGGCACTATTGCGCGAGGCTGAGTCATTTCGAAACCAGCCCGACCTCGACCAGCATCGCCCGCAGTCGCACATGCTCCTCGTCGACGAATTTGCCGAACTCATCGCCGGTCAGTACGTTGGGGGACCATTTGTTGGTGTCGATATTGTCTTTCCAGACTTTGCTGTTGGTGGCGGCCACGACAGCGTCGATCACTTCTTTGCGCTGCTCAGGCGTGAGGTTCGCGGCACCGTAAACACCCCGCCAATTGCCGATGGTCACGTCGTAGCCTTTCTCCTTGAGGGTCGGTGCATCGATGCCTTCAATGCGTTCTGGCGCGCCGATGGCGAGTACTCGGAACTGGCCGTTCCTGATGTATTGGCCAAGCTCGGCATAACCACCGGTGATCACCTTGATCTGCCCGCCCAATGCCTGAGCAACGACTTCACCCCCGCCCGCAAAGGCGACGTAATTCACCTTGTTGACCGGGACACCCATTTTTGCGGCCAATTCGGCAATGCCGATGTGATCGATCGACCCCTTGGAGCCACCGCCCCAGGAGATACTGGTCGGCTTATCTTTGAAGACTTTCAGCAAGTCCTCCAGGGTTTTGAACTCGGACTCCTTGCGGACGGCGATCACGTTGTATTCGGTAAACAGCCGGGCAATCGGCGTCACGTCCTTCAAGGTGATTTGCGGCTTGTTCTGTTCAATGGCAGTGACCATGATCGCACCGACAACCAGCAGCGCATTCGGATCGCCTTTGGTGCTGTTGGCGAACTGCGCCAGCCCCAACGTCCCCCCTGCTCCGCCCTTGTTCTCGAAGGTGGTGGATTTGGCCGCTTTGGCCTCGATCAAGGCTTTGCCCAGAACCCTGGCGGTCTGGTCATAGCCGCCACCCACAGAACCCGGGGCCATGAACTTGACGGTGTCCAGCGCAAAGGCCGGTGTTGCGAGCGCAGCTGCGGTAACGGCCGTTGCGATGCAGCGGCTGAATCGACGGAACAAAGCGGACATAAGTTGTCTCCCGATTGCATTGTTTTTATAGGTGCCGGGGTGAACGTCGATCAGGGAGCGAACCCTGTTCAATGAACATTGGCCTGCGGATAAGCGTAGGCCATGGTTAGAGAGACAGCATTTAACGAATTCGCTATCGTCACGCGACGATTGAACCGGACCCGCTCGAACCAGGCAGGTGAACCTCGGGCGGGATACGCCGGGGCACTGGTCGCCCTGGTTGCACTGATGTTCTGGAAACTCCCACCGTGGCTGGTGGTTGTCGGCTGCGGGGTCGCGGGGTGGCTGTTGAGTGTCCTGTTGTGAGGAATAAGACAATAGCCAACAAGCAAGATATTGATATTCAAACATCTACTTCTTCAGAAACATTTGCTCGGCGCAGCGCTGAAAAATGTCGGGCTATTCTAACCCTCTGCAACAGGAGACTTGTCATGAAAGGCATGCTCGGCAGCATTGGATTGTCACTGTTACTGGCTGCAACGGCGGCGTTCGCGCATCACGGCTGGAGCGAATACGACTCGAGCAACCCCCTGCAGTTGAACGGCACGATAGAAGAATCCGGTTACTCCCATCCACACGGGTTCGTGCGCCTCAAAACGCAAGAAAAAACCTGGAACGTCATCCTGGCGCCGCCTTCGCGCATGGAAAACCGCGGCCTTTCCCGGGACATGCTGAGTGTGGGTAACACGGCCACCGTGGTCGGCTATCAGAATCGAAACAACCCCGATGAAATGCGCGCCGAACGCATCACCGTCGGCGACAAAACCACAGAGTTGCGGTGATGCAGGCCATCGATGCCAGCGCAGGATCGAGTCCGGACAGCTGGCTGGACTGGGTGGGTGACTTGCCGGTTGGGGCGGCCATGCGGGGCGACCTGTGGCTGTATCCGATGGTCGAGGTGGTTCACATCATCGGGTTTACGGTGCTGGTCGGCTCTGTCGTGATGTTCGATCTGCGGGTGCTCGGGCTGTCGAAAGAGATTGCAGTGACGGCCCTGGCTCGCCACCTCCTGACCTGGTCCGTCCTGGCCCTGCTGTTGATCGTGCCCGCCGGGCTGATGATGTTTTCAGCCCATCCCCATGACTTCGCATCGAATGACATCTTCATCTTGAAGCTATGCCTGATCGCTACTGCCGGGCTCAACGCTGCTCTTTTCCACGTCGGGATATACCGCTCGGTCACCCAGTGGAACACGGGCACTGCGGCGCCTGGAATCGCAAAAATCCAGGCGCTGCTTTCGATTGGGTTATGGGTCAGCGTGGTGATGTGCGGTCGGCTATTGGCGTACACCTGATCATCAGGTATTGGTTTTCAACTTGGTCCACAGACGAGTAGTCAAACGTGCGATGGCCGCGGGGAGTTCCTCTACTGTAAACAACTTGTCCAACACACGTGTCGGCGGGTAGATCGCCAGGTCCTGCTTCACTACCGGAGTCACATATTCATCCGCCGCAAGGTTGGGGTTGGCGTAATGAATGCTGTTGCTGATGTTGGCAATGACCTGCGGCGTCAGCAGGTAGTTCATGTAGGCGTAGCCATTCTTCTCGTGCGGCGCACTCTTGGGCATGACCACCATGTCGAACCACAGCGTCGAGCCTTCGTCAGGGATCGAATAGGCGATGTCGATGCCGTTGTTGGCTTCCTTGGCGCTGGCAGCCGCCTGCACAATGTCGCCATTAAAACCGATCACCGCGCAGACATTGCCGTTCGCCAGGTCGCTGATGTACTTGGAGGCGTGGAAATACTGGACATAAGGTCTGATTTTGAGCAGCGCCTGCTCGGCTTTCTTGTAATCCGCCGGCTCGTGGCTATGGGGCGGCAGCCCCAGGTAATTCAGGGTGATCGGCAGGATCTGCGTAGGATTATCGATAATCGCCACGCCGCACTGGCTCAGCTTTTTGATGTTGTTTTCATCAAAAAACAGATTCCAGGAATGGGTGACATCGGTGTTGCCGAAGATCGCCTTGATCTTCTCGACGTTGTAGCCAATACCCGCCGTGCCCCACATGTACGGATAACCGTATTGATTGCCCGGATCATTGACCTCGAGTTTTTTCATCAGTGCCGGGTCAAGGTTTTTCCAGTTGGGCAGCTGGCCTTTATCGAGTTTCTGAATCGCCCCGGCTTTGATCAATCGGGACAGAAAATGGTTTGAAGGGCTCACCACGTCATAGCCGGTATTGCCGGTCATCAGTTTGGATTCCAGCACTTCGTTGCTGTCGTGTATGTCGTACGTTGCCTTGATCCCCGATTCCTTGGTGAACGTGGTCAAGGTGTCGTCGGCGATGTAGCCGTTCCAGTTCGAAATATTGACGACTTCGTCAGCGTAAGTGGCTGCCGAGAACGTCGACAGCACGACCATCAGGGAAATGTTATTGACGCGCATGTTCAATCACCGTGTGTTTGATGAGTTTTTATTCTTTGATCGCCGGGTGTTCTAGATTTCTGTTTTGGCCCTGACCGCCTCCACGCGCATTCGAAGCATGGCACCGATATCGAGCAAGGGCCGCGGTGGCAGCCAGCCCGGCTGGGCTCTGCGCATCACTGATTCGAGGATTGGCGAGCTGGCACCCGACGCCAGTTCGGCGAGCAAGCGTCCCCAAAGGGTGCCGCGTGCAACGCCCGAACCATTGCAGCCGGCCACCGCAAACACACCTTCGTCGACCTTGGCGAAATACGGTTGCCCGGTGCGTGAAGCGCTCAAGTGTCCGGTCCAGGTGTATTGAATGTCCTGCTCGTTCAAGAACGGGAAGCGTCGTTGCAAGCCGAGCACATGGTGTTTGCGACGGTGCAGCAGCTCACTGTCGGATAAATCCCGAGAACGGTATTCCGCCGTATTGCGGATCATCACGCGGCGGTCCGGGGTCAGTCGCACCGTGGCGCCCAAGGGCCGGGTGGACAGCACGCCCCAAGGCTCAACCGCGCCGATGGACTTGAACTCGGCGTCGCTGAGTGGTCGTGTCAGACTGGCGCTGAGTTCCATCGGGAACGTCCCGCTGTCTTCTATTCCGGAGCGCGGGATGAACGCGTTCAGGCACACCAGGACTTGCCTGGCCTCGATGCTTCCATCGGTGCCATTGGCGCGAATACGCCCTTTGCCCAAACGCTCCAGGCCGGTGATATCGGTGTTCTCAAACAGGGTCACCGTGTCCGGCAGCGTATCCAGCAGGCCCTTCACGTATTTCGCGGGTTGCAGCAGTGCGTTGCCATTGCCGCACCAGATCGCGGCCTGGTAATGCGCGGTGCCCAGTTGTTTGCTCAGCGGTTCACCTTCCAGAAACTGCGCAGAGGCGCCGACAGCGCGTAGCGTTGTCAGTTTGGCCGCGACATCGGTCAACTTGCCGGGATCGTTGACGGCGAAGTAGTAGCCCGATTCCCTGAATTCACATTCGATGCCCAGACGAGCGATGCGTCGGCGCACTTCGTCACTGGCGGCACGGGAAATCGAGGTATCGACTTCAAATCCGGCAAACCCCGGGTTGCCGATCAGCTCATCTTTGGCCGGATGTTCGTGCCCCACCACGAAGCCTGAATTGCGCGCCGAGGCGCCCTGTGCGGACCGTTGTCTGTCGACAATCACGATCCGCGCCTGAGGGTGCATTTCAGCGAGTGTGTGAGCGGCGCACAGGCCGGTGATACCGGCACCGACAATCAGCCAATCGGCTTTTTGCGTGCCTTTGAGAGCATCGCGAGCGGGTGAACTCCCCGCCTGCGCAATCCAGCCACATACATTGGTCATGCATCACCTCATCTTCCTGTCGTTCCGCAAGCACCGCACATGACGTCATCGCATGAGTATTTCCGGCTGGCGCTGGCTAGAGCTAGAATCTATAAGGCCTGTAGTGATACAACCAACGTTATAAACTCATCGAGCTATTCAAAAAACGCATGGATAAAATTCACCACGTTCCTTCTCTCCAGGCCTTGCAGGCGCTGGTCGAGGTCGCAGGCTCGGGCAGCTTCACGCAAGCGGCGCAAAAGCTGTGTCTGACCCAAAGCGCAGTGAGCCGAAAAATCCAGCAGTTGGAGAGCCACTTCGACTTGCCGATGTTCGTGAGGAATAGCCGCAGTGTTCGACTGACACCGGAAGGCGAACAGGTGCTTGCGACCGCCCGAAGTATTTTGGCGCAACTGAAGGCACTTGAAGATCGGCTGGCACCGCAGAAGCGCCCTTTTCGGATACGCATGCATGTGTCGCTGGCGGTTCGATGGTTGCTGCCAAAGTTGAGCGAGTTCTATCGAAGTCATCCGCAGGTTTCGCTGTCGATCGAAACCGTGGCCACGGAAGTGGTGGAGCCAGCCATCGACAGCGACGCCTACATCCTCTATCTGCCCGAGCCGTCCCTCGATCCTGACTGCCTGACCTTGTTCGAAGAGGCGCTGGTGCCGGTGTGCGCCCCAGGCTTGGGCAGCGCCACCCAGCCGTTGGAGTCGGTGGCCGATCTCGTGCGTTTCCCGCTGTTGCATCGCTCGGCGGACAAACATGACTGGTTCCGGTGGCTGCATGCCAATGGCGGCCAGTCACTCGAGGACTACCGCCACATCCCCTTCAACCTCGACGAGTTGGCGCTCGATGCGGCGGCGCGAGGGCTGGGGGTCGCCATGACTGACCTGACCCTGGCAGGCGAATCACTCGAACGCGGCGTGCTCGTCGTTCCGTTCGGTCACCCCTTGAAGACCCGCGGCATTTACGCCTTGAACCTGCAACCTTCCGCCGCCGCTCATCCAGCCTGTTCGCTGATCATGCAGTGGTTCGCTCAACAGGCCGAACAGCCAGCAGGCGACGTTTGATCACCAGGGATTGACCACTACGTTCCGCGCCCCAACCCTTGTGTCGCATTAGCAAAAGCTGCGCTCGCCTCTTGAACCAGCTTGCGCCATTCAACGCTGTTGATGAGACCGGTGCGCTCCATCTCATCGGCAGCCTTGAGCAACTCGTCATACTGCTCTTCGGCATCCATCCGGATTTCGGGCACTTTCAGGAGCTGATACCAGGCCGCCAGGGCTTCGCTCTTTTGATCATCACTCATGCTCAAACTCCCAAAGACAGTCTTCGTTTTGAAGTTTTTTCATGGGTGGCGTTCCTCACTCCCGACATACGGCAGGCAGGCATAAAGACAGGCGCGCCGTGCATTACAAACTTGTCATTGAGTTGTCAGCGTAGCCAGCACCCTCGCTTCATACAGTGGCGTCGCCAGTCACCGGTTCCGCCATGGCCAGCAACATCGCGCCGGTCAAGGCCAACAACGTCGTGCTGGTGCACGGATCCTGGGCCGATGGCTCGAGCTGGTCGGACGTGATCACCCGGTTGCAGGCCGCCGGCTTGCACACGCGGTCTCCAGCCTCGATCAAACCATCAACCCAGACCTGGAACGCTTCCTCGACAAACGCATGAACGCGACCACCGTCGAGCTGCCGTCGAGCCATCTGTCTTTGGTCTCCCACTCAAAAGAAATCGCTGACCTGATCCTCGAAGCCGCTGGTCGCCAACCGTAACGTCGGCGCCGTTTCATTACAAAATTGTCATTCAACTGTGGGTCGGCTGTGCGGATCGCCTGGTTAACCTGAATTCACTGTCAGGCAACCCATCGGCAGCCAACCCGCCCCTGAATAGAGGGAATCATCATGAAAATGTTAATCCTCGGTTTTGCTGCTCTCCTCGCAACGGGTTCGGCGTTTGCCGATACCCAGACAGCCGATCCTGTCATTCACGACAAGACCGGTTTCTTCGTCCACCTGGATATCGCCAAAGACCTGTCCAGCAATATCATCTCGCAAGAATGCGGCATCGTCCCCGCGCAGCTGATTTATCTCGACCATCAGGGTCGCAAGCACGTGCTGGATTACCAGGTCCAGGGCATGGGTTGCATTGGTGATAACTGATCAGACGCCTGTACTCACAGAGGATCGGGCTACACTGGCGCCACTGGCTGACCTCTGTAGCCCGCCGCCGCGACATGTATGTTGCTGACACCGAACCAGGCAGATCCCATGAACATCCTCGTAGTCGAAGACGAACCCAAGTCCGGTAACTACCTGCTCAATGGCCTGCTGGAGCTCGGCTACTCCGTCAGCCTGAACTGCTGCCGATGATCGAGGCGTTCAACGCAATGCTCGTCCGTCTCGGCAAGGGCTTCGTGCAACTGGGTCAGGTGTCGACCGACATGGCCCACGAACTGCGCACGCCGATTAACAACCTGCTCGGCGAAACCCAGGTCGCCCTGCAGCAAAACCGCAGTATTGAGGCCTATCAGCAACTGCTCGCCTCCAATGTCGAAGAGCTGGAGCGCCTGGCCCGGATGCTCGACAACATGCTGTTTCTGGCCCGCACCGACCGGGCCAGTGCTTTGCGCCAACGGCAGGAACTGGATGCTGCCGATGAAATGGAACGCATGGCCGACTATTTCGAAGGGCTGGCGGCGGATGCCGGGATCAGCATTGATGCCCAGGGCAGCGGAGTGATCTGGGCCGAACCGATGTTGCTGCGCCGTGCCATGGCCAACCTTTGCGCCAACGCCATCAAATACGGCGCGCCCGACTCCGAGCTGTTCATCCGCGCCACACCCACGGCCGACGGCATCCGCCTGCACGTGCGCAACCACGGCCAGACCATCCCCGCCGAACACTTGCCCAGACTGTTCGAGCGCTTCTACCGCGTCGACGAATCCCGCGCACGCTCGGCGCACTCCAACGGTGTGGGCCTGTCGATCGTGGCGACGATCATGCAGCTGCACAATGGGGCTTAAAGCGTTAGCAGCAGCGAAGGCATCACCTGCTTCGAGCTGTTTTTTCCGGCGCGGCAATTGGATGAATGAGGTCCCGGCACCCACTGATCGTTCCCAGGCTCCGCGTCACCCTTGCGCAGGACTCAAGCCTTGCGGCGATAGCGGGACGCGGAGCGTCCCCGGCGGCATTCCCACGCGGAGTGAGAACGATCAATCCCGGACCCTTTTCTGCGCTTTTGACCGAATCAGACGGGTCAAAAAGCGACTTCAACTGAAATGGCCAAAAACGCCACCCCCCTTGAGCAGTTTTGGCATAGGCCAAAATCATCGCTGTGTCTAGACTCACCCCCATATAACAGTGCGAAAGCACACTTGAGTCCAGGACTGTTCCAGGGGAACCCGCATGAACCCATCCGACATTTTTGTTATCAGCGCCGTCCGCTCGGCCATCGGCAGCTTTGGTGGTTCGCTCAAAGATGTGCCACCTATCCAACTGGCCACTGACGTTTGCCGCGCTGCCATTGAACGTTCGGGGCTGGCACCTGAACACATCGGTCACGTGGTGATGGGGCATGTGATCCCGACGGAAGCACGTGACGCCTACATCTCTCGTGCCGTGGCGATGAATGCCGGCCTGCCGAAAGAGACGCCCGCCTTCAACGTCAATCGCCTCTGCGGTTCTGGTTTGCAGGCCATTGTCAGTGCAGCACAAAGTTTGATGTTGGGAGACGCAGGCGCTGCGCTGGCGGGTGGCGTCGAATCCATGAGCCGCGGTGCCTACCTGTTGCCGCAGGCGCGCTGGGGCGCACGCATGGGAGATATGCAAGCCATCGACTACGTGCTCGGCGCTCTGCAAGACCCGTTTGGCGGTTTCCACATGGGCATTACTGCGGAAAACATCGCCGAGCGCTATGGCATCACTCGTCAGGCTCAGGATGAGTTGGCGCTGCTGAGCCAGCAACGGGCGGCCCGGGCGATTGCCGAAGGCCGATTCACTGACCAGATCGTGCCGATCGAAGTGGCGTCCCGCAAAGGCACCGTGACGTTTGCGACGGACGAGCATGTCCGCGCCGAGGTCAATGCCGAGCAATTGGGCAAGATGAAACCGGCCTTCAAAAAAGACGGCAGCGTCACCGCCGGCAACGCGTCCGGTCTCAATGACGGTGCCGGTGCATTGATCATGGCCACGGGTCAGATGGTTCTCGACCAAGGCCTCAAGCCCATCGCCCGACTGGTCGGTTATGCCCATGCCGGTGTGGAGCCAGAGCTGATGGGGTTGGGACCGATTCCCGCCACCCGCCTTGTCCTCAAACGCGCCGGCCTGACCGTTGCCGACCTGGATGTCATCGAGTCCAACGAAGCATTCGCGGCCCAGGCGTGTGCCGTGGCGCAGGAACTGGGCTTCGACCCGGAGAAGGTCAACCCGAACGGTTCAGGGATTTCTCTGGGCCACCCGGTGGGCGCGACCGGTGCGATTATCGCCACCAAAGCCATTCACGAACTGCACCGTGTTCAGGGTCGCTATGCCCTGGCAACCATGTGCATCGGCGGCGGCCAAGGCATCGCCGTGTTGTTCGAACGCGTCTGATCGGCCAAAACGAAGACGACGCCCATTGTGGGCGCCGTCTCGTTTTACCCCGATGGAATCAGTGCGCAATGCACTCCGATTTCAGCTCGGTGTAAGCCTCGATCACTGCGCGACCACACTCGCGCCCCATACCCGATTGCTGACAAGGAACGACCTTGCTGCAGACACCGCAGACGGCGCCCTGCGGTAGGCCGGTCGGTATCTCGACGGGCTTCATTTTTTCAGGCCCGGAGGTTCTACTAAACTACGCAGAACTACGCAGATTCAGTGAATGATTTCACAGCACTGCTAAAGTGATAGCACGCGTCGCCACATGCTCCCAAAGCCTGTAATTTTCGAAGGTGGGTGGCTAATCACGGTGACGCCAACGCTCTCAAGCGAGGGCAGCATGAACTGAATCGCGTCATCATCGAGCGCGAGGGGCGGCAGACATGAGGTCTAAATATGATATTTGAGCCCAACAGTACCCGTTCCGTTCTCCAGCGAAGAAGCAGTACCAGTATCGTTATTCAGGCTGGTCTCGATTGTGTTGCGGTGACCGGTGTTGCATGGTTTTTGATCAATTATCATATCGGCTTCATAACGCAGTCCTATGTCATCCTGCTCCTGTTGCTGCTGGGGGCTTTGGCCGTCGTGTACGACCACTATGCCATTTACCGCAGCAATGTTGGTTTTACCGTCAAAGCCTTCAAGCTTTTGAAAGCATGGACTGCCACGTTTGGCTTTCTCGTTGCCATGGC
This sequence comes from Pseudomonas rossensis, assembly GCF_039888995.1. Lineage (NCBI taxonomy): Bacteria > Pseudomonadati > Pseudomonadota > Gammaproteobacteria > Pseudomonadales > Pseudomonadaceae > Pseudomonas > Pseudomonas rossensis. The sequence continues at coordinate 15,905 of NZ_JBBWCB010000060.1, forward strand.
CTTTCTTACCAAGCAAAGCGAACAATACTCGCGTTTATTGGTCGGGCAGTTATTTGTTCTTGGATATTTTGCTCAGTTGCTTTTGCACCTCGCGACACGCGAGATGCAGAAGAAGTTTTTGGCCCACCCGACTCAATTGGAAAACTCGCTCATCATTGGCTCGGGCGAACTGGCCAGCTATCTTCACAAGAAAATCAGCAATAATCCCTGGCTCGGTGAGCGCATAGTCGGCTGTGTGTTGATCGGCGCGGACGATGATCGGGGAAAGGAAAGTCTGGAAGGCGCGCAACGTATGTCGATACTGGGCGATATCTCCGACCTTGATGAGCTAGTTGTTAAACACGCCATTCGTACCGTCTATTTCGTGACCCCTCTGGGTGGCTCAGAGGTCATCCAGGATGTTTATTTAAGGCTGTTCGATAAACACATCTCTGTTAACTGGGTGCCTGACATTTTCTCGTTGCGCCTGATCAACCACAGTGTTCGCGAAATTGCCGGCATTCCCGTGCTGACCTTGTCTGAAACTCCGCTGATGGGGATGCGTCTGTTTCTGAAGAATCTTGAAGACAAAGTCCTGGCCTTTCTCATTTTGGTTTTTGCAACGCCAGTCCTGGTAGCCGTCGCCATTGCCATCAAGCTCGATAGCCCCGGCCCCATATTCTTTCGTCAGCAGCGCATGGGGTGGAGTGGAGAAGCTTTTCGGATCTGGAAGTTCAGAAGCATGGTCGTCCATCAGCCTGAAGACGGCATCGTCAAACAGGCGCAAAAGAATGACCCGCGCATGACCAGGGTTGGGGCCTTTATTCGGCGGACCAGCCTGGATGAGCTACCGCAGTTGTTCAACGTTTTGATGGGGGAAATGTCTCTGGTGGGGCCTCGCCCGCACGCTATTCAACACGATGTGCAGTACTCGCCCGATGTCTCGGGCTACTTTGCGCGTCACAACATTAAACCGGGCATCACAGGCCTGGCTCAGGTACGTGGCTATCGTGGTGAAACGAGGGATATAGATCAGATGATCCGGCGTGTTGACTCGGACATTGAATACATCAACAACTGGTCGCTATGGCTCGATTTCGTCATCCTTGTACGAACGGTGTTTGCCTTTTCCGGCAAGCATGCCTATTAGCCAGTCCTGAGTGCCTGGACGATCTCAATGGAGGTATATTTTGATAAGGCCGCCAAAACCCATTTCGCGATATCGATTAGCGATTTCCTCGTCACTCGGACCGTCCGGCAACCCAAGATGCCCATTCAAGTGCCATGAACGTGGTAATCGAGTTGATTTCACGCAACTTCTTGGCATCTGAAAATACAACATCGGGATAGCCGAAACGGATCGTGCTCCAGTAGCGTTTTCCTGCCCGGGTAATTACGTTCCCAAGATGGCATGCAACAATTTCATCCTCCAGCAATACCAGATCGAGCCGTCCGGCATTTTTTGCCACCCTTTGAACCTCATGCGATTCAATTTGAGAGGCGGCTGCTCCATGCCTTGCTCTGGCATAGGACTGAAGCATTTCCCGATCTGCGATTTCAATTTCGTCGTCGTTCAAGGCCTGTTTCATACGATAGCGCAGCCGGTTTTTGCGCAGATTTCGACGTAACTCGGTATTGTATCTGGCCGTAATATCCTCAATTGACCTGCTCAGCGGAACGACAGCACTCAAATATTGAGGCACATACAATGCCCCCAAGGTCGGCATTTCACTGACCCACACCGTCCGGCCTGACGTGTCCAACTTCAACTGACTATCAACCGCTTGAGACTCAGCGCCCAGTAGAACCTTCACAAACTCCCGCTGTGTTTTCCTGCCCACATAGAGGATGTCGTGGAGGCTGTCTTCCCGCAGTCTGAACCTGACAATTTCCCAGCGCCACAAACAGGCTCGCCCAAGAATATCCCGCAGCCAGGCAACAGCTTTCCTTAGCTCAAATCGCATCGAAGGAGATATTAACTTACGCATCAACTCTGCTATGTATTCTTTCATTTGGTTATTAGCACAATTCAAGGAAGGGGTATTTGAGCTTACAAATCAATAACCTGACTACTCGAAATGAGAGCTCGACAACTGAGCACATTATTCAAAATGTGCGGTAAACCCTAATTACGACACTGATACAATCCGCCATCTATTTTGAACACGCCACCTTTCCTTTATTCCTGTAGATCAATGTGCGCAACAGGAACATCGGATTACCCACCACATAGCGTCTGAATAATCGCTTTGGCTCACCTATCAGCCTGAACACCCACTCACAACCGAGACGACGCACCCATTGCGGAGCACGAGTCACCTTGCCGCCGAGAAAATCCAGAATTGCCCCTCCGCACACGACCAGACAGGGCACGCCGCTGACGGCTAACCTGGCAGCAACGGCTTCTTGCTTCGGCATGCCCATACCCAACACAACCAGTTCCGGCTGAAACTGCCGGGCAAGGTTTATGTAAGTATCCGCCGACGCGAAACCATGGTGAGCAGAGACTACATTGGCCGCAAATAGCGCTTCGCTACGCTGCACCGCGTTGGCTAGAAAGGGCTCTTCAGTACCCCAGAAAGCCACGCGCCGGCCCTTGAACGCGGCCAGCAACTTGGGAATGAAATCGGTGCCATTCATGTTTAACCCCGGCTCTCTGCCGAGGCGACGAAACAGGATCGCCATGCCGGAGCCGTCCCGTAATAACACGTCAGCAGCCAGCAGCGCGTTCAAGTAGTCGGTATTAGCCGCCACCAGATTCATGGCATGGGCATTCGCGAACCCAAGCACTGTCGTCACGTCAGCTCTGGATAACGCATCAATCAAGGCTTGCTCGTCATCAACATCGCTGACCACCCTGAGTTTCTGGGTAATCGTTTGCCAGCTGTGCTGCCAGGATAAAGCACGCATTAGCTGTCATCTCGCTTCGAACGCACCCATTCAACCTGGCGCTTAAGCAAAAATCCGAGATACAGAGGGATTTTCTTCAGCGCGTAGAACGGCGCATACAACAAGGCTGAAAAAGAAATAATCCCGCGACCAAATTGGCTCCATGCCAGCAAAATAGTGACACCCAATATTGCCACCCCGGAAGAAGCTATCAATGCTGGCGCCAACGCTCCGGACAGCATAAATACCAACCATGACAGACCAAATACAGCCCCCAAGGCCAACGTCAACAAGGCCAACGGAGGGACCAGCAAATCCAGCGTCATCGCCAGCAGACTCCAGTTACGCTGGCCAATCGACTCCACCAGCAACTTTGGCGTATCCCCAAGGATTACCCCTAGATGACCATGTTCCCAGCGCGTACGCTGGGTAGTTAAGCCTTCATCGCTGCGCGGAAAATAACTGGTCACCAGAGCATCGGGGCAGAACAAAGGCGGCTTGCCGCTTCGGCATAAATCCAGGCCCATCTTCAAATCTTCAACGATGTGGCCACTGGCTAAATTGATCAACGTCAGATCCCGCCAGACGAAAGCCATTCCCGTGCCCATTAACTGACAGGGCAAACCAAGCCGGGTCCAACCCTGCGGCCGTACCCGATTCTTCACACACCAGGCAAACTCGGCAAGCCGCACTTTCAGCCCGGAACCTGCTGGAGCAAGCATTAAATTAAGTGCTTGCGCTGGCCGCCCTGAGTCGATGCAAAAGATTGCCAAACGCTCAATAGAACCCTCGGCCACCTGGCAATCCGCATCGATAACAATCATGACGTCCGGCGCATCGCTCGCCAAATGACGCACCCCACAGTCCAGCGCATAACCCTTGCCACGCTGCTGATCATTGCTGCGCTCCACCACCTCGGCGCCCGCCGTGCGGGCCAGCGCGGCCGTGTCGTCAGAACAGTTGTCCGCCACCACCAATAGGCGATCACCCGAAAGCAACTGCGGCCGAATGCTATTTAACGACGCGACGATGATCGAGGATTCATTGTGTGCCGGTATCAACACCGCCACCCGCGGTCGCGATCCTTGCGCCGACGAGCGCGACCGTGCAGGCAGGCAAGCCATCAGCACCTGCACAAACAGCACCAACACCGGCAGGAGGATGAGTATCAGCAGTGAGCTGAACAGCCAACTAAGTAATGTGATCATGCTTGCGCCCTAAACAAATTAGCCAACTTGGCCGCTTCGATATCGATGTCGTGTCGCTCCAGCACTCTCTGATAAGCCGCCTCGCCCATCCGCTGCAACACCTCGACAGGTTGCGCGAGACAGTCCGCCAGTGCCGCCGCCAACTCATCCACCGCTCCAGCGGGAAACAACCAACCGTTCTCACCCTGTCGCACTAACTCGGGAATGCCCGCCACATAGCTCGTCAGTACGGGTCGGCGCAACGCCATGGCTTCCATGATGACCACCGGCAATCCCTCGGCGAAGCTCGGCAATACCAAGGCCCGCGCCGCAAGAATCTCCGCCCGCACCTGTTCGCTGCTGATCCAGCCGGTAATTCGCACCCGCGCCTGCAAGCCATGCAGTGCAATAAGGGCTTCGATTTCCGCGCGCATTTCTCCATCGCCGGCCAGTACTATCTCGAACTCCACGTCTTGTGCTGCCAGAATGCGGGAGGCCTCAAGCAGCAAAAGCTGACCCTTCTGCTCACACAAACGACCTACACAAACCAACCGCGGCGTGGATGGCACGGCAACGGCCGGCACATCGTGAAACGCGCGCTCCAGCCCACAATGCACCACCTTTACCCTTGCCCAGTGTGCATGAGCCACCCAGCGAAACAGCTGACTGCGCCCATAAGAACTGATAGCAGCGACAAAGGCCGCGCGCCGAACTTTCTCGCCCAAATGAATAAACTGCGGTTTGTCGAACTCTTCCGGCCCGTGCACGGTAAAACTGTACGCCGGCCCACCGAGCACATTGGCCAGCATCACCACCTCGGTTGAGTTAGTGCCGAAATGCGCATGCACATGCTCGGCCCCAAACGCCTGCAACCAAGTCAGCACGCGACACGCCTCGGACAAATAAACCAAATGATAGGGCCAGGGGCGATCGGCACGCTGGCCCATGCGTAGCGCCAGCCACAGCGCCGAAAAAAAGCGTCGCGGCTGGACGCGCAGCACCTGCAGCACAGGCACTAACAGCTCTTTGACTCCGCCCTGCAGCACATATTGGGTTTTATCGCGTTCGGACACGTCTTCGGCATCCACCAATTCGGCATCCCAGCCGCGCAGAGCAATGCGCTGCACCACAAACCCCTGACGTTCCAACGCCAAAATCTCGCGACGAATGAAGCTATGGCTGACTTTAGGGTATTGATTGATGAAATAAGCGATACGCATAGGAACCAGACTTAGTTGTCGTTGCGGTGGATTATTACTGCAAGTAATCCCACAGTAGTACAGGTATCAGGAACGTCAACTAGCCACACGGCTGCTGCTATAACTACCTATTAACACGCCATCTATCTTTTTAAACGTGTCATCCAGCAATTCATAGCGCCTGCGATACATGGCACGTTTTTTTGAAGCAATACTGTCGAGCGGCTTCCTGGACAGAATCATGGGAATCTCAAAAAAATCTTCGCGCTCTGATGGAGTCGCTCCATGCTCTAACCAGATCACATCATAATTTGCCGCCAGTTCTAGAGCTTTGTGAGCGCCAAAATACGGATGACGGTGGTGGCGATACCCATCCCCTACCGCATAAATTCTTTCAACACCGATATTAATGGCAATGTATTTAATAACTTCGATCAGAAAGCTTCTTGGCCGAAGGCCTTCAAAGTCTTTTGTCAGGTCCCTGTAGATACTCAACGACAGTTCACTCTCGACGCCTTTATGTATCCCTTGAACGGCGCCGATAAAAATACATAACTCAGTGTCCGTGCGACACAAGGTGAATGCTATTGACGCAATGCGCAGGTCACCCTGAAACAAATTCAGCACCAACTCCCCTTCACGCATAAACCATATCGGACGATCCAGCACCAGGGAACAGCCAGCCGCAAACTCCGACAAGTCACTCAGCATCAAGCTGTCACTTCGCCCCAACAGCAATAGCTGCGGACAGCTTTTGGTAACCACTTCGTAATGCGAGGCCAACACACTAAGTTTATTCTTGGGGCTCCAGTTTCTACTGATGTATGGCCAATGAACAACGCCTACACAATCCCCGCCTAACTTCTCAACACCGGACTTACCCAGAGCGCTCGACATACGCCCGCAAAACAACTTTAGCTCTGACCAGTTTTTTGCAACCAGAACCAACATTTTAAATTTATTATTCAATGCCCTTACGGAATACCCAGCGTGTAAAAAAAACACGCTCTTTAATATCAACCAATTATTCATATAAGTCTCACTTGTATTCGATCAACGCCGTCTTGCCGGCGCCGAATCTGTTCAGTAGAAACTTGACTTGCCCGAGCATCTCGGGAAATTTCCCCAGCACGAGAAAGAAAGCCCGCAGCCAGTTTTCGCGCGCGGATCTATCGCCCCCGCGGGCGAGGCGCACGACCTGCAATGGATAGACCAGCAGCACAAGCAGCCCAAACCATCCCGACACCAAACTCGCGATAACAGTTGCCAGCGGGACACCCAATCCCCAGAACCAGACACGGCGCGACTCACGCAACCAATGTTGCTCCGGCGCGGCCCCATGCAAAAATGCGCCCTCGGCAAAGGCATAACCACCGCGCAAGGTACGCTGCCACCATTGGCCGAACCGGCTCATGGTTGCATCGTGCAAGGTCATTTCCTCGCCCAGACGCCAGATCTTCCAACCATTCCCACGCAGACGTACGCACAATTCAGGCTCTTCCCCGGCAATAAGGCCCGGTCGAAACCCGGACGCCTCGGAAAAGGCGTCAGCCCGCATCAGCGCATCGCCACCGCATGCCTTGGCCTCACCTACCGGCGTATCCCATTCGAAATCACACAGTAAGTTGTAAACCGAGTGCTGCGGAAAACGTTCACGGCGCCGTCCACAGACCACCGCGACGTCAGGATGTGTATCAAGAAAGGCCTGCGCCCGGGGCAGCCAACCGCCGATAACCTCACAATCACCGTCAACGAACTGCACATAACGCATCGCCGGCAATAAGCGTTGCATGCAGGCAAATCCTTCATTGCGCGCACGCGCAGCCGTAAAGGGAATCGTCATGTCCAACTCGACCACTTCGACCCCAAGCCTCTGTGCCATCTGCACTGACCCGTCCGTTGATCCAGAGTCGACATAAACAACCTTCTGCGCCGAACCGGCGAGGGAAGTCAGACAACGTTCAAGCCGTTGGCCTTCGTTGCGACCGATAACAACGACACCCATCCCCATAGCCATGGCGTTCACTCAGCGACGCAATTGAAGTAATCCATCGGGTGGCTCATGAAAATCCCCTCGATTCTGCGTACTTCCTTTTCTTGATAGTCGCAGGCACGCCCACTGCCACCGAGTCGTCCGGTACATCGGTCAGCACCACGGCATTGGCACCAATCACGACATTGTTACCAATGCGGATATTGCCCAGCACCTTGGCCCCTGCACCGATATCAACATTGTTACCCATCACCGGAGCAATCGGCTCACTCACATTCTTGAGGCCCACGACGACGCCATTGCGGATACGGCAATCATCGCCGAACTGCGCAAAGCCACTGATCACGATTCCGCCGAAATGATCGATGACGAAGTTGCGCCCGACCACAACCTCACACGGCAACTCGATACCCGTGACGATCTGCACCAGTTTGAAGAGCACTTTGTATATAAAGGAGAACAACTTGCGTAACAGTGCCGGTCGCACACCGTAACGCCAGCGCCCAAAGCGATAAACCACCATCACCCAAAACCCCTGAGCCCCCCAATCTCCGGCGTATGCACGCAAGTCAGCACGTATGTTTTCGAACATAAATGGCTCTACCGTGTTGGTTGGCTAGCGAATTTGGTATCACGCAGCAACGCCCAGGTCACACGAGTATGCTGCCAACATGGCCCTAAAGCGGCCCGACCGCGGCCTTTCAATAGCGCCTTGAGCGCCACAATCAAATCACCCAGACTCACCAGTAGCATATGTGAGGCCAAACCAGGCAGACCGTGGTGCTTGCGGAAGTACAAAAGCTCACTTTCGATTTGTAACGTGGGTAGCTGGCGACTAGCCACATTGAGTGTGTCAACAGACTTGGCACTTTCACCGCCGATATGCACCACCGTGGTATGCGGGTAGTAAACGACCTTCCAGCCTGCCTGTTTAACGCGTTTGCAGTGATCTATCTCCTCGAAGTAAAGGAAGTAGCGCGGATCGAACAAGCCAACCTGGTCGATGACTTCACGGCGGATCAGGTAATAGCACCCGGGTACCCAGTCGCACTCACGCACCGAAGCATGATCCCAGGCCATGTCGTCGACCCTCTTCACCACAGGGAAAAAGCGTTCAAGCCCTGTATGCGAAAGAAAGACATTCAACGGCGTCGGAAAATAGCGACAGGAGGGCTGTAATTCTCCCTCTCGTCCAACCAACCGAACGCCAAGGACACCGCAATCAGGATGAGCCTCCATGTACTCGAGGGTCTTGCTCAGGGTGTCCGCAGCAACGAAGGCATCGGTATTGAGCAGCAACGCATACTTGCCCTGCAGGTGTTCAACCAATTGATTATTGGCACGCCCAAAGCCAACATTATTTTCATTGGCCAGTTGCAATGCCTCTGGACAAATAGTTGCCAGGCACTCCAGCGAATTATCGGCAGAGGCGTTGTCCACCACCAAATAGCGCGTGCGACCCACACTATTTGACTGGCGTAACGCATTAAACATCGGTTGCAACAGCGCCGCTGTATTGTAATTAACTACCAACACGTCAAGGGGCGCACTAACCATTGGGTTGCTCGCCAAAAAAATATTGCACTCTCATTTTTTTAAGCTTCGGCTCAAGTTCCGGATCGAATTCACCGCTGCGTTGCCTGATGAGGTCAATCCACGGGTAAGCGGCGCAACGTTCTTCGACTTTCGCCAACAGATCTTCCAGCGTACAAATAACCTTGGCTGGATTACCCGCAACCACTACCCCAGGCGGAACATCTTTCACCACTACTGCACCGGCTGCAACAATTGAATCCGGACCAATAGTCACACGGGGCATGATGATAGCGCCATAACCGATAAAACAATTATCACGTATATCGATAGGGCCGACAGAGTCAAGTTTTGTACCAAAGCGTACATCGAGCAAGCCGACTATTCCATCGTGACCGAACAGTGTGCAATCAGATAAAGCTATATTATTTCCGAGTCGTACTAACGTAGGGTCAGGTATGTTGCACCCAAGATTGATCCATACGTTTTTACCGACGGAGTGCAGAGATCCCCATCGAGCCAGGTGTTTAGCCCATTCGTACCCGTCCGGTTTACAGAATCTTTTATAGAGCGAAGTTCCACGCCCCGTTGTTTTGGCAATATGAGCAATAGTACGCTTTAGTAGACCAATCATCCTGTCAGCCTCAATAATTCAGCGATAGACATCTGTGCCAGGGTTAGATACACCCTGATTCTTCATTACCACTACCCTAAGAGTAGACGCTTCCCTAAAATCAAACACTCAAATAATCCACACATGCTCCCCCTCAGGAATATCTGCCCACCCCGGGCCCCATCTGATGGTTAAGATGATCCGCCAGCCTTAGAGCAAGTTGCAAAAGGGGCATCGTGGGGTTACAGGCACCGCCTGTAGCGAAAACACTGCTACCGGCAACGTAAAGATTCTCGACACCAAACACTTTGCAGTTCTCGTCGACCACGCCAAACTCAGGCGAAGTCGCCATCCGCGTGGTCCCCATATGATGAGCATGGGGATTGAGCATCAGTGGCAAATCGACGTCATACACATATTCTTCCAACTTGACGAAGCCCAGCCCTGTGTCGGCAAAACACTTTGCCACTTCGAGCCCTATGGACTTGACGGTTTCCCTGTCTGCAGGCGTTAGCTCCCAATGAATCTTGACCTTCCTCATCCCTAACGCATCTCGCTCGTCGAGCAATGAGATGCGGCTATCGGGGTTGGGAAACTGCTCGATCAGCGTGCCGAGCACCCCATCACCAGGGCAATCGAACTTGGCAATAAATTCAACCTTGCGCTCCGCACCCACTTCGCAAATGAGGTTCTCGAAAAAGCTCTTGATGGCAGACATTCGCCCATAAGATTTCACTTCAGCTACAAGCGTGGCCGTCACATTCCCTTTACCTGACTTGTGCTCCATCACGAATGCATCGGTCGTGAAGAACTCCTGCCGAGCATCTGCACCCTGCTCGTCTTTCAGGATGAAGTTTCCCATTTCGACGTTCAGGTGCTCCATAAAACATCTACCGACGAAACCATCCTTGCTTACGATACCGCCAGCTGCCAGAGACTCGCTGCTGAGCAGCTGCCTGGCATTCTCGATCGCGCCTGTCGCCAGAATGAATTGTTTTGCCGTGACTCGCTCTCGACGCAACTGGTAGTCCGAGACGACTATCGTTGCTATACGGCCGGTCTTGCTGTCGAACTCAAGATCGACGCAATTGCAATGGATGAAGACATCCAGCCCCTCGGTCTCATTAAGTTCCTTGGCATATTTTTGTGCAAATCGCGTCGGCGGGCTCAGCAGGAAACGATCAGCGTCAAAGTCGGTGCCGTCCAAAGTCGCATTGATAGCCTTGAATCCGGAGTGCGGTGGAAGATCGACAATATCCATGGCCGCCGACAGATTGCGCTCGATCTCGGAAAACGTGATGGGCCAGCCCGGCACGGGCACCGGAGGGCCTACGGTAAAGTCCGACTTTTCGAATGGACGGCATCGCCCGGCCCAGTGATTGGAGGTCCCGCCAAGATAACGCAGGCGTGTTTCATGAGCGTACATCTCGAGGCCTGATGATGAGACCTTGTAGAGGTTCTGCGAGGCTGACGAATACTCGTGCCCGCCACCCTCGACAAGCAACACACGCCGACCATTACCGGCTAAACGCAAGGCCAGCGTAATGCCGGCCGGCCCCCCGCCGATGATGCAGACGTCATAGTGGTCGCGGAGTTCTTTCTGCGATTGGTAGTCTTTGATCATGCGTGTGTTTGCCGAAAATGCTGGGCAGGCAGCACCCATCCGTTGATGACAACAAACTCGGATTTAGCAGCAGAGGGCCGGGCAACGGCTTTGGAAAAGCCGAATGTGAGACCGCCAATACTCAACAGAACAGAAGCCTGGAGGAAGCCTCTGCGCCCCATCACAGAGGTATTCAAATCAGTTTCTCTCATGATTCAAAGCTCCACGACACCGAGATTACGTTGGAAATTTCAACTGCACATCAAGGTCACATTTTTTTGGCAACCGCCATCAACACCTCAATGACGGCGCGGTGCCACAGCTTTGGAAACATCAAGAGAAATAGATCAAATCAGCCATTTAGCAAGATCAGTCAATAATTCCCCACACAAAGCCCCCACCACCAGCATTGGCAGCACTACCAGTTCACGCTTGAGACTCAACAGCCCCAGACGACAATTGACATAAAAAACCAGGATAAGCGTAGGAAACGTGTACAGGGCAGCGCCCCAAATCGCATATTCGACCCCGCCAATTGCCAGCAGCAGGGGCAGCAGCACCCACAACGAGACCACGCGAATAATGTTATCCATGGCCTGGTACTTGGTGAGTCCCAAGGCAATCCAGACCTGATTCGCCAGCATGTAGCGCATGGTGAAAAAAGAGAGCGAAAGAATGGCCATCATGTTGCCGGCCTGAGCGTAACGCTCATCGTACAAAATGCTGATGAGCAGTGGACTGCCGGTCAGGAACAGTCCACAGAGAAACAGGCAGGCAAGATCGATCATCAATTTCAAGCGGTGGTACAAAGCGTGGAGCCGTACGGTGTCATTAGTTCTTGAAGCCTCACTGAAGGCCGGCAAGGCAACGGCACCGGCTATCTTTTGCAGCGCAAGCTGAACAGCTCCCAAAATCAGCACGGCAATGGAGTAAACGCCCAGTTCGCTGGTCGTCATGCTGCCGCCGAACCAGATACGATCACCGTACATGGCCAATACGCCCACTGCCGACGACAACAATATCCAACGGCCGAAGCCGACTAATTCATCGAGCGCAGTACGCTCCCACCGTAGACGGTTAGAAGGGCCCTCAAACCAGAAATGCCCCAGCAGCGTGCTGACCATCGATTGGACCAGACCTGCAATCACCAGCGACCAGATGGACCTGGTGAAGTAACCGATGGCCAGCATGACCACCAGCCCGACGACCTGAGACGCAAACTCGGTGAGCACCACTTTCTTTTGTTGGAAAGCGCGCACTGCCAGGTCGATTTTGGTCGACTGAAAACCAACGATGATTGCCGAGAAACCGGTCACGGCCAATACCAGCGGCAACTCGGGTGCGGCGTAGGTGGAATTGGTCGACCACAGATTGAGGATCTGTGCATACCAGGCCAGCGCCGCGAGGAGAAGTGTCAAAGCAAAAAGGATAAAGCCACGCACGATCTGCACGGTCCAGATGGTATTGAGAAAAACCGGATCGTCGCCACGCGGACTCTGGATGATGTTCTGGCGCAAGCCGACATCGGAAAGCATGTGCAGAATCAGCGAAACGGTGATGGCGATCATCATGATGCCGAACATCTCCGGCATCAGCAGACGGGCCATTATCAGGTTGCCGCCCAAGCGAAAGGCTTGAGACGTAACCAGCGCCCCCAGATTCCATGCCCCGGCAGAGATCGCTCGCTTACGAAGGCCCAACGTCGGCGACAAATCAACTAACGACATAGCATCATCCCCGGACTCAATGGCTCAAAAGGAACTATAGTCGCGTTTGACCATTCCACTAGCCGTCGCTCATCAATCAATAAGTCCAATCATCCATGCCTGAGCATTTCCGAGCGTTAATCGTCATTCTGGTCCTTACTGGCATCGTATTTGCCATGGCACGTCGACCAGCAGCAGACCTGATTCCCGACCGTAATTTCACTCGTCGGCGCAATCTGTGGTTCGTATTGACGCTTCTGGCATTTGTGTCGCACAGCTTCTGGGTGTACGCAGGCATTGCCGCGATCGTTTTGACCTTCGCACGAATTCGCGAACGCAATCCCGTGGCGCTATTTTTCCTTCTGCTGTTTCTCATCCCGCCGGCCACGGCGGAGATACCGGGCTTCGGCCTGGTCAACTATTTTTTTGCCCTTAACCATATTCGTGTGCTGGCACTGTGTGTGTTGCTTCCGGCTTTTTTGGTTCTGCGCAAACGCGCCGACACGGTCCCTTTCGGGCGCACCTGGCCTGACAAACTGTTAGCCGCCTACCTCCTGCTGACGAGTCTGCTTTTCCTGCGTGAAACAACCGTCACCGACACCTTGCGCCAAATGCTCTACCTGTTCATCGAAGTTTTTTTGCCTTACTACGTTGCCAGCCGGGCGCTGAAGAACCTCAGCGACTTCAAGGACGCTCTGTTCGGTTTTGTACTCGCCGCCATGGTGCTGTCGCTTATAGGTCTCTTCGAATATGCCAAGCACTGGCAGCTGTACAGCGCGGTTGTCTACGCCATGGGCATGCAATGGGATCCCGGCTACTTGAGCCGTGGTGGCTCATTACGCGCCAGCGCCACTACCGGTCAGGCCATTGCGCTGGGCTTCGTCATCAGCGTGGCCATCGGCTTTTATCTGTACTTGCAGGAGGAGGTACGCAGCAAATTGCAGCGCAGCCTCGGCGCACTTTTGCTCGCCGGTGGTTTGTACGCACCGCTGTCGCGTGGCCCCTGGATCGGTGCAGCCGTCATGATCGTCGTGTTCATCGGCACCGGCCGTAAAGCGATCAAACGCCTGATGCTGCTGGGGGCCGCCGGAGTTCTCGCCCTGCCCTTACTGGCCGTCGTGCCGGGCGGGCAAAAAGTGCTTGATCTGCTACCGTTTATCGGCACGGTGGACGTCGAAAATATCACCTACCGGCAGCGCTTGATTGATAACGCCGTGATCGTTATCCAGCGCAACCCTTGGCTGGGTTCTTTCAATTTCCGCAGCACACCGGAAATGCAGTCCATGATTCAGGGCCAGGGGATCATCGATATCGTGAACACCTATATCGGCATAGCGCTGTCGTTCGGTTTGATTGGTTTGACGCTTTTCGTGGTTTTTTTCGTCAGTGTCCTGCAGGGCATCCGCAAGGGGATGCGTTCGTTCCCCAACGAAGACGATGAGGCACGCCGACTCGGACGTGCACTTCTGGCGACACTGGCCGGGATCCTGATCACCATCGTTACCGTTAGCAGTATCACGGTCATCCCCGTGGTGTATTGGTCGGTGGCTGGACTGGGCGTGGCCTACGCTCAGATGGCACGCAGGTTCAAGCTCACCTCGACGGCTGTCACGGCGAGTGCCCATCTCCAACTCAGGTAGAACCCATGATCCAGTTGTTGCGCCGCCCCCAGATACTGCTCCTGCTGTTGTTTGCTATTTGGCCGTTTCGTACCTGGGCGTCGGACTGGGTCGTCAGTGTGGATGAGCGCAACGGCCTGCCAACGCTGATGCGTGGTGGCAGTCCGGTAGTTGCTACGACATTCTCGTTCTTCGGGCGCAACTGGGAATGGACGTATTTGCACACTGAATTCAAGGTAAACACCCCTTATCGATACTCCCTTGCTGGTAAAAACAAAGCGCTGGATTTCGACTTGACTGCGCAGATTCAGAAGCAAAACGAGCAAAAGCTGATCTGGAACTTTGCCCTGGATGCACACAGCGGGAAGTCTGGCGTTTCAGGTGGAGGCATCGTTTTCGAATTCGACCCCGCTCTTTTCGCTGGAGAAATGGGCGAGCCCACTTTGCTACCCGACAACCGCGGCTGGTCCTGGGGCAATGCACAAGGTCGACGCATCGAAATGCGCTTCGAGCCCGCACTGGCGGGTGTGTACTTTGAACCGGGCAGCAAATCCGAGATCCGCGCTTTTTTCTACAAGGACACAATCAAAACTGGTCGTCAGGATTTCACAGCCACCTTGAGCGTTTCGGGCGATGTAGCGGTCGGCCCGACCACTACCGAGCGCTTCGGGCTGTCGGACCCAAAGAGCTGGCCGACTGACAAGCTCGACTTGAAAACCTCGCCGGTCGACTTGTCCTTTCTCAACGCTCAGGAAAAACCTGCAGGCAAGCGCGGCTTCATCAAAGCATCCGGCGAGCAATTGCTATTTGCCGACAACACTACGGCGCGTTTCTGGGGCACCAACCTTTCGGCCTACACGCTGTTCCTCACGCCAGACGATGCAATCAAGCAGCAGGCCAAACGCCTGTCGGCACTGGGCTTCAATCTTGTACGGCTGCACCACCATGACTCGCCATGGGTCTTGCCGAACATCTTTGGCGACGGCAGGGTTACGCGCAGCACCCAGCAACTGAGCCCGGAATCGCAGAAAAAAATCGACTGGTGGATCAAGTGCCTGAAAGACGAAGGCATTTATGTGTGGCTCGACATGCACGTCCAGCGAGTCTTTACTGAAAACGACAACATTTATGGCTTCGATGAATTGCCAAAAGAAGCGCAGAATTTTACCTATCTCAAGGGCTATTCCTATGTGAATCTCACCATTCAAAAAGCCATGAAGCGCTTTACCGAAGCCTACATGACCCATGTAAACAGCTATACCGGCCTCGCCTACAAAGACGACCCGGCGATCGCCGCCGTACTGATTACCAACGAAAACGACGTCACCAACCACTTCGGCAACGCCCTGCTGCCAGACAAGAATCTGCCCAAGCACAACCGCATCTATATGGCGGAGGCCGAGGCCTTTGCCAAACAGCACAATCTGTCTGCAAACCAGACCTGGCGCTCCTGGGAGCCAGGCCCCTCCAAGCTGTTCCTTAACGATCTGGAGCGGCGTTTCAACATCGACATGATTCAACACCTGCGTGGAATAGGCGTGAAAGTCCCCATCGCCACGACCAGTAGCTGGGGCCGCAATGGTCTGAACTCCCTGCCGGCCCTTACTGCCGGCGACGTAATCGACGTCCATAGCTACGGGGGCTCGGGGCAGATAGAGAAAAACCCGCTCTACAGCGACGGCATAGTGAATTGGATTGCCGCCGGCCAGGTCATCGGCAAACCCTTGACCGTCACCGAATGGAACAATGAGCCCTTCCCGATTCCAGACCGTCACTCGCTGCCACTCTATATCGCCGGCACCGCCAGTCACCAAGGCTGGGATGCACTGATGCAATATGCCTACAGCCAGGAGCCATTCGGGGGCCAAGGGATGAGTGCCAACAACTGGCACGCCTATAACGACCCTGCAATGCTGGCCACCCTGCCCGCCGCCGCCTTGCTTTATCGCCGCGCAGACGTTCACGAAGCAACAACGACCTACGTCTTCGCGCCGACGCCAGCCACCCTGTTCAACCGAATGATCACACCGGCCAGCTCTGCTTTCCTGCGCACAGCCATGGAGAAAGGCAAGCTGGAAATCGCGATGCCACAGACGCCGGAATTGCCTTGGTTGCAACAGAGCGCTATCCCAGGCAATGCACAGCAATTTCATGACCCTGACCAGTCGCTGCTGGATGCCAATGCCAGCGAGTCCACGACCGACACGGGAGAGCTAAAGCGCAATTGGAAACAAGGTGTTTACACCATCAATACGCCGCGCACGCAGGCCGCTACCGGCTGGATCGGCGGCGAATCGATCAGCCTTGGCAACATTAAGGTTCAAGTGAAGACCGCCAACGCCAGTGTGGTGGTGCAAAGTCTGGACGACACGCCTTTGGGCCGATCGCAGGATTTACTGATTTCGTTAGGCACCCGTGCCATCCCCCAGGACGGCGACAAAATACCTTTTTATGTTGAGCCCCTCGAGGGCACGCTAACCATCCAGGCGCCGCAAGGCTTGACACTGTTCACCCACGGCATTCAAAGGCAGATGAAGAAGCTGCCCGCGACCTACCTTGATGGCCGCTATACAATCAAGTTCGACGGCTTGCAGGCGTCGAACTGGTTGTTCTTGAAAAAAGACGTCACGCAAGCACAACCTTAGGCGATGCGCAGCCGACCTCAACTAGATGGAATAACACCTTGGCGGTGTTGTTCCGCGAGGGCTATTCAAAGGGCGTCAAAATCAAACGACGGAACATAGCCTGAGCCGAGCAGATGTGGACATTTCGACGATACAAAATCATCACTTAATAAATCATCCGCACTTTTATACTTGTTCGTGAAAACCCCGGTGATATTTAAAAGAGTATGCGGCAAGGAGGATATGCTGATTTTCTGACTTTCTCTTTCCTTCAATTTTAAAAGCTTGAGCGATTGCTCGCTTGAAATATTATCGGATGCCCAGATAAATGCCGAAACCGGGAGATCGTATTTATTGCCAATCCCATGCCCCAGTAGTCCTCTACTATCATCCATCATGTTTTCACCATGATCCGATGAATAAAACAAGACGGATGGTTTCTTGCTTGCCTTCAATTGATCAATAAGCATGCTTAATAGCCAGTCTGTATATAAAATACTATTATCATATTCGGCGGTAATTTTGTCTTTGAAGCTGTCTGTTGACGGCTTGAACTTATCGAATTGCTCTGGGTATCGGCGTGAATATTCGAAATGACTACCCTTGACATGAATGAATATGGCTTTCTTTTCTGTATCGCCTTTATTTAGTATTTTTTCATATTCTGCAATCAATGCACCATCATAACTTCTCTCAAAATATTGACGATATTGTGCCTCTGCAGCTATTTGTGGAATTATTCCGCCAAAACTATCAACCTCCTGTACGGACAACCAATAGGTCATGTACCCGGCTGCGCGATAAATACTCACCAGTGATTTGGTTGACGCAATGGCGCCCCAATCCGATATAGGCTCAAGGCTCAGCATTGAAGGGACCGCGAACGAGGTATAGGGGGCTGTCGTGCAGATCTGATTGAATTTGAAAACCCCCGCCTGCTTACCGAGATTCGGGGTTGTTTCCTTGTTGTAACCGTAGAGGGACCAGTTGTGCGGCCGTGATGACTCACCGATCACAAAAACAATGGTTTCTATATTTGATTGATTCGAGATGCTGGTTATTATTACGTCAGACTCCCGGCGACGCTTGATAAGTTCCTCCGTCCCCGAATACAAGTTTGCAGTAAGGGCAATTTGCGATAAATAGCCTACTGGCGTACTTTGATCTTTTGCAAGGAGATCCATGACTGCAGATTTCCCGAAAGAATTAAGCTTGACGGTTTTATAGAAATACGCCCCATACCCCACTAGCAAGGCGCTAACAACCAAAACAAAAACACCTTTGTTTTTATATAATTCGCGCTTATGCAGGCCTATTAACCCAAGCCCATAGCAAAATATGAAAATCACCAAAACAATACTGATGGGCTGCCAATAGGTCGGTAGAAATTCGCCGACCTCCTGATGATTTGTCAAGCCAATAAATATATAGGCAGCTGTTAATCTCGAATTGAAATTCAAAACCAAAAACAGATCAATGGCTGCTACTAAATAGAACGGTAGCAGAACAAGGTGAACCTTGAATTGATTGGATGAAATAAATCTAATTGCCAACAGCCATAACACCGACATACCAAGGGTGTAAAAGACCAACAAATCAATTTTAGAGTATTGATAGTTTGTTAGCGTCCTGACAAACAACGGTGATAGCAGAAATGACCACAATACTAAATTTGGCCATTCTGCTTTTATGCTGAATCCGGCAGAGTTTTTCATTTGATAATTATTCCCGCAGAATGCCCAAACCTCCTCAAAGGGTAGCTCCGATTGGCGCGCTCACTGTGTCTTGCTCGAAAATTCTCTCCTTTGGCGCTCCAAACGTAGCGAGTCTCGGCTATTGCCAGCAAGCTTGTAGCGAAAAGTCGAACTTGTCCTTTAATGTAATGGTCAGGTCGGATCGCACTGACGTTGCAGCCTCTGCTTGCACAGCAATAGTCGGAGATCAGGATGAAATTTTTGGTGGTGGGTGGCGCGGGTTATATCGGCTCGCACATGGTGAAGCAGCTACTGAGTGCAGGTCACGATCTTGTGGTGGCAGACAATTTCTCAACGGGGTATCGCAGCGCGTTGAGGGGCGGGACATTGGTAGAACTGGACATAGCCGACGAACAGGCGCTGGATGCCCTGTTTGCGGGACACCACTTCGATGCCGTGTTCCACTTCGCCTCCTTTATACAGGTGGGCGAATCCGTCGCTGAACCTGCCAAGTACTATCAGAACAACTTCGCTGCCACCCTGACGCTGCTCCAGGCGATGGTTCGCGCCGGGGTTAAAAACTTCATTTTTTCCTCGACCGCCGCCGTCTACGGTGACCCGATGTATGTACCGATCGACGAGGAGCATCCCAAGGCCGCGATCAACCCTTATGGACGCAGCAAGTGGATGGTGGAGCAGATGCTTGAAGATTTCGACCGCGCATACGGGCTGAAATCGGTCTGCCTGCGCTACTTCAACGCCGCCGGAGCAGACCCCGAAGGACAGTTAGGTGAACGCCATGAACCGGAAACCCACCTGCTGCCCCTGATCCTGCAAGCAGCCTCCGGACGGCGCGCAACCATCACCGTCTATGGCCGTGATTACGACACGCCTGACGGCACTTGCATTCGCGACTACGTCCACGTTGTCGACCTCGTTGCAGCTCACGCACTTGCCGTGGATTATCTGCTGGCAGGGGGTGCAAGCACCGCGTTCAACCTCGGTAACGGTCAAGGTTTCTCAG
>NZ_JBBWCB010000007.1:0-89612 GCF_039888995.1 Pseudomonas rossensis
GAAGCCGTCATTCGACAAACGGATCAGCCGTCGGGTCAGAGAGCCTTCGTCGAACAGCAAGTCGAGCGTAGACGTGTCGGGGAGGGGCGTCAGTTGGCCTCGAGGGAGCCAAAGCGGGGTCGCGGCGGGGGATTTTGAGTGCGGCACAGTGAGTCATTATTGGCAGCAAATGAGGCAGCGAGCTTACCATGTCAGCCTGCGATTTTGATTGATCCGGCCGGCCATTGCGTCGAACAGGCTTGCATCTGCCGGGCCCGATCAGTACAAAACGCGCTGAGCCGGACGGCAGCGCTCCAACCATCGACCGTTCGCGCCGGCAAAAGCCTGAATCTTGAGGATGTACGTGAATGAAAAAGTGGCAATGTGTGGTCTGCGGCCTGATTTATAACGAAGCCGACGGGTGGCCGGATGACGGCATTGCGGCCGGCACCCTGTGGCAAGACGTGCCGGAAGACTGGCTGTGCCCGGACTGCGGCGTAGGCAAGATGGATTTCGAAATGATCGAAATCAACTAAGACTTTTAGAGGAGTAAGGAATGAACGCACCTGTCGTGATCGTCGGTACCGGGCTGGCTGGCTACAACCTGGCCCGGGAGTTTCGCAAACTCGATGGCGAAACCCCGCTGCTGCTGATTACTGCAGATGACGGACGCTCCTACTCCAAGCCGATGCTCTCCACCGGCTTCGGCAAAAACAAAGACGCCGACGGCCTGAGCATGGCCGAACCCGGCACCATGGCCGAGCAGTTGAAGGCCGAAGTGCGTACACACACGCGCATCAGCGGCATCGACCCTGGTCACAAGCGCTTGTGGATCGGTGAGGAAGCGGTGTTTTACCGTGACCTGATCCTCGCCTGGGGCGCGGAAACCGTGCGAGTGCCGATCGAAGGCGATGCGGCTGACGCAGTCTTCCCGATCAACGATCTGGAAGACTACGCGCGCTTTCGCGCCGCGGCGGCCGGCAAACGTCGGGTGTTGCTGCTCGGCGCCGGCCTGATTGGTTGCGAGTTCGCCAACGACCTGATCCTTGGCGGCTACGAGGTGCAACTGGTTGCACCGTGCGAGCAGGTTATGCCGACCTTGCTGCACCCGGCGGCAGCCGCTGCGGTCCAGGCCGGGCTGGAAAGCCTGGGCGCACGCTTCCACTTGGGGCCGGTGCTCAATCGCTTGCAGCGAGTTGTTGATGGACTGGAGGCGCATCTGTCCGACGGCCAGGTGATTCCTTGCGATGTGGTGGTGTCGGCCATTGGCCTGCGTCCGCGCATCGACCTGGCGGCTGCGGCCGGTGTGCAGGTCAATCGCGGCGTGGTGGTCGATCGTCAGCTGAAAACCTCCCACGCCAATATCTATGCCTTGGGCGACTGCGCCGAAGTCGATGGGCTGAATCTGTTGTACGTCATGCCCCTCATGAGCTGTGCGAGAGCGCTGGCCCAAACCCTCGCCGGAAACCCGACGGCGGTGAGTTATGGCCCGATGCCCATCACCGTTAAAACGCCGGTCTGCCCCTTGGTGGTTTCACCGCCACCACGGGGTTCGGAGGGCGTCTGGACAGTCGAAGGACAGGGCGCGGACATCAAGGTATTGTGCCGCGATGCCAGCGGCAAACTGCTGGGTTATGCCCTGACAGGCGCGGCGGTGATGGAAAAACTGGCCCTGAACAAAGAGCTTCCGGCACTGCTGGCGTAAATACCGGTCGTTCTGTCGGAATCACCCCTCTTTTGCCCTTACAAAGGTCGCGCCGAGACTGGCGCGGCTCTTCCGTGCGTGCCATCCTCACTCCCGTCTGCCGCAGAGTAGAGCACCTGCGGCGCTTTGGGCGCTGTTCCAACGAGAACAGCACGGACATAACAACAAAAAACCGTCAAAGGGGCTTCACTAACATGCGTAAACCAGAACTCGCCGCAGCAATTGCTGAAAAAGCAGACCTCACCAAAGAGCAGGCCAACCGCGTTCTCAACGCCGTTCTCGAAGAAATCACCGGCGCTCTGCACCGCAAGGACAGCGTTACGCTGGTGGGCTTCGGTACCTTCCTGCAACGCCACCGCGGTGCCCGCACCGGCAAAAACCCGCAAACCGGTGAGCCCGTCAAAATCAAGGCCAGCAACACTGTTGCGTTCAAGCCAGGCAAGTCGTTGAAAGACAGCGTTAATCCGTAACACGCACCGACTTCCCGCGTAGCGGGTGAGCGGGATAAAAAATGGGCACGCCAACGAGGTTGGGTGCCCATTTTTTTATGGGGCGAGGGTAACGCCAATCAGTTAAGCCAAGACGCGATCCGTGTAGCAGGTGGCGAAGCCTGCGTTCGGCTGCGAAGCAGTCGTAAAATCAGACAATGCGGTGTATCAGACCCGCCGAGCACTCAGCGTTTACGACTTCTACGCAGCCGAACGCAGGCTGCTACAGGGTCGCATCGTCGGCGATGGCGCTGATGGACAGTAGATCTCCCGAGGCGTTGGCGAGCAGTGCTTCAGTGTTAATGCCTGGGCAGACGCTGAAGAGTTGGCCGTTGCGTTAAGTGATTCCTTTCAATTGCCAGAAACTCGGTTGTTCATCCATAGGTAGCTAATACCATGTGGGCAAACTCTTTCTTGCTTGGCTGAAGATCAGCGTGCTGCTCCAAATGCGCGCGCCATGCAGATTCAAGCATGGGGCCATCAAGATCGCCGTCGGTAGCGATATAAGCGGCGGCATCGTCTTTCACTGCCTGAATGTAGAGTTTGGAAAAGCCTTTTTTGATGTCGTTCGTTGTCGTAATAAACGGTCCGACCGTTGTGATGAGCAACCCGTGTCCAGTGAATGACGAGGGGGTATAAGTAGGCTCAGCCCGAACAGAGTCGCTACCTAGGAGTGTGATCATGGCCCCCCATACGCTCCCGAAGGCCACAGTCCATTTTTTATTGCGTCGAGTAGTCATGATCTGGTTGAACTCCCTGTCTGTGGTCGCCCTAAGCGTCAGCGCGCTGCCATAAGCGACGTGCCGCACCGACTCAACATTGAGAGTGCTTGTGCAAACTACCGAAGCAGATAGGCACTTCAAGCCCAAGGAGACCAAACCGGACGCGTCCTACAGGTGTTCCGGAAACAGAGAAGGTAAATGTTTTGGTTTTTGTGCTCCCAGCCGCGTGCTGGGCACCTTGACGAGAAAACCCCCGATGGCGAGGAACACACCCATCGGGGTTGCTTTACGACTTGGTGAATTAGCTGACTTTGCTTTGTTGCTTGGCAAAAATCGCCGCCATCTCGGGCTCATCCAGATAATCCAGCGTTCGCTCCACCAACAAATGCACGCCGTCAGCCATGCGGCTGAGCGCCAAGGCTACGGAGCGGCGGGAACCGTCCACATCGTCGGCGAGGTTCGCGGCGATGGCGCTGATGGACAGCAAATCTTCCGAGGCATTGGCGAGAAGGGTTTCAGGGTTGATACCCGGGCAGACGCTGAAGAGCTGGCCGTTGCGTTTTGGTGGTGTGGGGTCGGCTGGCGGGAAGTGATGGTCGAGGGCGCGCTCGGCGGCTTCGTTGAGTTTGTTTGAATCGGGGCTTTCGTAGGGGGAGATTGGGTCGGTGTCCGGCGGGTTTGGTGTGACCTTGAACATGATCTTCAATTCCTTGAATGATGCTGACAACACTTCGCCGACTAAACGAAGGGGTGGCAGCTGTACGCAGGTTAGTCGGACCGGGGAATTGAAGAAGCCGGCGCACCCGAAGGTGCCCTACGCACAGCCACCATCAAATGCAGGTAGGAAATACCTGTCTGACAGAAGCTTGTGCAACTTCAATTACCAGCGAGCGACTAAACCCGATCACTGATGAGCAGTGACAGGAACCAAGTTACCGACCGCCCCCAAGGCGCACAAGCCGGCGGATTCTGGCGTAGCCGTAGGCAACAGCGCAAGGTGTTGTAGCTTGCAGGACGTAACCTTGAGGCGTTTTAAACGGTCGTTGTCGAGCGATGTTTAAGCCGTGGAGAAGCAACACCTGAGCTTCCTGAAAATCCTCACCAGACCGAGCATGTTAACGACGGCGAAAGCATGCTTTGCCGTTGCCAAAATCTACCGCGAGGCAGTCAGGCTCGATGGCGAGTCGCAGGTCCTGAAACAGAAGAGACAACTCACCATTGGCGGGTACGGCGTAATCCTTCCAATCCACACGCATCCATCTCATATCAGGCAGGGTAGGAATCCACTCGATTTCGTCCTTTGAGCCTTGAGTGTGCAGGCCGATCTTCTCCAAGGTCCTCGTGGGAGAGTAGGGCAGGGATAATCTCTCTTGCTTCGAATCCGCCCAGACCTGTTGCTTGGTAGAGCCGTCGTCAAATCTCCAGTACACATCGACAGGCGTTATGGCGGGCGTGCTGATTGGATCGAAGGGATAAACCGTGATGAGGTAATTCTTCAGAATTCGACCTTGTTCATCATCGTTCAGATCACGTTGAATTTCGGCCAGTCCCTTTTCTTTACGCGGGGTGAACGCGATAGGCTGGCTTTTCTCTTTTTTCCAGCCGATACCGAACCAGCGGCTATCCGGCGAAACGTCAATCCATTGAGTCGGGCCGGAATCACGGGAGGTCCCAAAGCCTATTTTTGTCAGCGTTCTTTGTGGGTCGTAAGGCAGCCAGAGGTCCGTTGTTTCATTTGACTCCAATAACTGCTGGCTCCCGGGGCCTGCGGAAAACTCAAAATAAAGGTACACAGGATCGATGGCCGGAGGTTTTGGGTGCTGGTCGTATTGCATCTGCAAAATGTAGTGAGTCTGTGCGTAGTTAGCCGTGTCGTTATCGATCTCGTCGTAATTGCCGTGCTGGATTCGATAACTCTCCTCCAATTCAGCCAGGTTCCTTGTTCTGGGCATTTCGAAAGCCAGTTTTTTAGCTGCATGAGGGTCAGCTTCACTTGTTAGCGTCAGCGTATTGCTCTCGATACTCCACGTTCCCTTCGCAGCACCGTTGGCACTCCCGTACGCAGCAGCTGCTGCAAAAGATCCGTCCTTTTGAAGAACCAGCCTAGCGGCCATTTCCATGGCCCCGTACAAATAATAATCCCCCTCTATTGGGCGGGACTCTGCGGCGTTTGCAAAAGGCAGCCACACAAGCGCTGCGAAAAATATTGTTCTTAAATCCATTTGATTCTCTCTCCTTACCAGCTTTCGAACGGGATGCCGAATTTGTCGATGTAGGCTTTTGATTCTTCTGAAAGCGGGCGGTGTTTCCCGTTGGATGTGCCCCCGTAGGGGCCTTTGGGATGGATCGTGCCTTGGACTCGGGTGACTTCGGTCGATTTAAGACAAGGCCCTCCCAACCACACCTTGGCGATTCCTCCTGGCGCCAGGCCGATAGTCAAAAACTTTCGGTAATCGGTTTTCCATTTGCCTACCGCACCGCAATAAGCTGTTTCACCCTTGAGCATGGTGTCCCGCGCAGATTCAGGGATCTCGATGTAGGCCCAGTAGGTCTGCGGTTCTGCCATGGACTGCCAACGTACATAGACCAAACGAGGCAGGTCAGCCCCGGTGACATACCGGCCTTTTCCTCCAGGATCTTCTCGCCATCCAGCTGGTTTGCCTCTGAACTCGGACGGTACGCCTTTGCTCATTGCGCGTGGATACCCCATAGCCGGTATACCGCTGCCCGCGCGAAGGAACGCGCGCTCATTGATATCAACGACACTGGCCGTTTCGATCCAGACTTCCATATAGTCAGGCGAAAAAAAATCAAGGCTCCACGCGTCATAAGGTAGTGATCTGTTCTCGAAAGAGGCACATCCTCCCAACAACACAAAAAACAGTGCAAAGCCGGACTTAAGCAAGGGTGAGCACCTATGCATTGGGATGCACCACGCGCTTATAGTTTTCGGCAGGTCGATCAATAAACACGACGTTCAGATCGCTATTGTTCCAGCCTTTGGCAGCATTCCAGTTCGCAGACAGATGGATATAGCGGCGGTAGAGCAGCTCCTCTTCGTCGAGGCTCAGGCTCGTGCGGCGAGTGTCACCTAACGCATAAGCCATCAGTTTTTTGGCAATCGGTTTCAGCTCTGTCGGTAATGCGTACGTTTGATCCTCTTCGTCAATAACCTTGAACGGGACGTCGTGCCTGGCCCCCAACTCGCGCATGATTCGCAGGTAAACCAACGCCAGATCGTTGCGGACAGTCCGCTCGCTGTGGACCGCGGCATAAGCATTTTTCGATTTGGATCTGTCGCCTTTTGCGTTGCCAGTCATCTCCACCGCCCAGGTTTTCACCTCCAGTGTTACCCCATACAGATTGAGTTGATCCTGAAGGCGACCTAGCTCTTGCTCAGCCCAACGATAGGCGGTTGACGCTGTGGAAGGCACGTGAAGTTCCATATCGCGGCTGCAGCGCGGCTTGCTAAGCAGAACTCGTTCAATGAAATTTGGTATATAACCTCCACCCAAGTCGGAGTGGACGCCGGGTAGCTTGATATCAGCAGCGCCGGCGCTATTGAGTGAGAAGTTATGGCGACGCTCATCCCGCGCCACCAAATGCACGACCTTTTTTGCCACATCGGGCGCCAGATACAAGTTAACACCGGGGTTGTTGGCGTCGTGGACGCTAAAGTCACCGTCAGCCATGCTGCCTATTGCGGCAGCGGTGTCGAAAATGCCGATAAAGTTGATGGAGGCATCGGTGTTGGTGCGCCAGGAAAAGTCCTCGGTAAACAACGTCGCATTGCCTGGTAGCAGCGCTGCCAATGGACTCTTCTCTCCTTTCTGGACTTCATTGGCAAAATGCCGCGCAGCTGCGGCACCGCGACTGAAACCGAAGATATCGAACTCGACACGTTCAACCTTTCGATCAGGATTAGATCGCTTGAACCGCTCAACCCTTTCGAGAATACGCGCTGGACTCTGCGCAACCCGTGCTAATACACCGTGTGACCTACGCCGGTTGCCAATGAAAAAGGTGAATCTTCTTCACCACTGCTGGTGCCAATTCCATCCAGATAAATTGGGATGTACCCAATGGTTTCTTCAATAGCCAATAACCGCTTACTGTCATCGCCATACAAGTCATGCAGCTTCGCCACATTACTCGTGTCATTCCCATAACTGCTGTCCGGCGTGTTCCCCTGAACGTCATACCCATGTGCCTGACAAAACTGTCGAATATCCTCAGCCTCCTCCAGCAGATTCACATCCCGCGCATAACACCCGGTAACCATTTCACTGTTGGATCGGTTATTCCCGGTGCCATCAAAAAACACGCCAATCCGCAAAGTAATCCCTTCCTCTTCGACTTCTTCCTCCTCTTCCTCCAGCTCATCCACTTCACTCTCTTCCGACGGCGGTGGCTCAGGCGCGACGGACACCAACAAGCCCGCCGCAGCCCCCTGCAGTAATGTATGTGCAGCCGTACCCGGCGCTGGAGAACCGCCGACCTCAATCGCGCTACTACTGAAAATACCGTCGGAGTTGAGCACGATGTGTTGATCGCCGACCTTTATGGAAAGGCTCTCACCCGCATCTATCACAAGGTGCGCGCCTGCCTTGATGTGCATGTGCTGACCGGCTTCGATAACCAGCGTTTTCTCAGATTTTATGTGGCTGTCGCCAGAGACATGCAGGTAGTCGTTGCCGCTTACCCGGATTTTTCGATCCGACGTGATAGTGAGGTGCTCTTCAGATCCCAGCACCGTAATACGGTCGCCCTTGATGGTGACTCGACTCTCATTGCCCACTTCCAGCCGGCTGTCGTTTCCAACCTCCTGCTCCATATCCCGCTGAGCACGCAGGTGGATCAACTCATCGCCAGCGCGATCTTTCATCGACAGTTCGTTGTAGCCACCCGTAGTGGGGGAGCTGTGGGTTCGAAGTACGGTTTTGGTTTTATTTTCAGGCAATGAGTAGGGCGGTGGCGTGACCTTGTTGATCAGGCAACCGGTTATCAATGGATTATCGGGATTGCCCTCGATGTAGGTAACGAGGACTTCCATCCCGATACGCGGAATGATCACCGTGCAAAAGTTATCGCCCGCCCAGCTGGACGCTACCCGCAGCCAGCAACTGCTGTTTTCGTTGTTGCGTTTAGACCGGTCCCAGAAAAATTTGACTTTCACGCGCCCGTATTCGTCGCAGTAAATCTCTTCACCGACAGGCCCGGTGACGCGGGCGGTCTGGCAATTCAGCAGGAGCCTTGGTGCCGGCATCGGTGGCCGATAAAACACACCCCAGGGAATTGCACTGAAGCTGTTGCGGTAGCCCTGAACAAAGCCTTCCTCAGGTTCGGTCGCACTGGTGGCGAACTTCCTGGAGCACTTGAGGCTGCTTCCCGGAGTGGGTCA
Organism: Pseudomonas rossensis; assembly: GCF_039888995.1. Lineage (NCBI taxonomy): Bacteria > Pseudomonadati > Pseudomonadota > Gammaproteobacteria > Pseudomonadales > Pseudomonadaceae > Pseudomonas > Pseudomonas rossensis. Next base: position 8,296 of record NZ_JBBWCB010000007.1, read on the forward strand.
CGCTTAGCAGCAGCCATAGATCGTTGTGCGTTTCGTGTGGGCATTTCGTCAGGTCGAAAAAGTGGCCGCTGCGCAGCGTGGGCTGGTCGCTTTTGCCTTCCGCCAACTGATAATCGACTCGGTGCCGTTCCAGTGCCTGCCGGGCAAGTTCTTTGCCGCGCTTTTCGCTCTCTAATGGCAGCGGGTAACTATAGTCTTCGAGCTTGGGGTCGAACTCAGCAGTAAAGCGACTTTCCAGCAACGCGTTCGGACGTTTCAGGTCGTAGTCACGGCGGGTCACCACGCTGGGGCGGGTTTTGAAACCCATGGAAAACTGGCTGACGACCGGATGCTCTGCCACCATGCCGGAGTCTTGCTGATACGGCGTTTCGCCCAGTTTGGGGAAGTATGTCTGGTCATCGGTAAACACCAGCACATGGCCTTCCAGGGAATGCTGGTGATGCCACGTAATGCCTTCCTCGGCGCAGAGCCGCTGGACGAACTCCAAATCATTTTCCCGGTATTGAGTGCAGTATTCGCGCGCGGGACCTGTTTTGACGTGGAAGGTAAAGGCATCGGCCTGAATGCCGTGCCCCTTGAGGACCTGATCGATGATTTGCGGCACCGTCTGACCCTGGAAAATTCTCTGATCCTGGCTGAACTGCAAATAATGCAGTGCCGGCACCAGGTTCACGCGATAGCGGGTCAGGCGTTTACCAGCATCACCTGCGGACACACCTTCGATGTGTCCGTGAATACCTTCGCCGTCCAGGCCGAATTGCAGAAATGCAGGTTGGTGAAGCAGTGTCTCCAGATCGATATCCGGGTACTCGCTGACCAGATCGACGCTGATTGAGTACAACGCGCTGATGGTTTCAGTGCCTTTAAAGGCCAGCACTTTAAAGTCGTTGCGCACCGTCGGGATTACGAGGGTGAATTGAGGGGCATTAGCAGATGCGAACATGCGCTTATCCTTTTGCTTCTTTAGCTCGTCCTTAAGCTGAGAGAGAAAAATCGCGATGCCCGAGTCGTGCTTGGCCCGAGCAGGTCGCCAAAATGCCGTGCACGCTAACAAGGCATCCAAAGTATTGATGTAGGAGGGGTCTTGAAGCCCGGTATGAAATTTCCGCGATACCGAAAGTTCCATCTTGGAACTTTGTTTGAAACATAAAAATGCCATCACAATGATGGCACTTTTCTTATTGGCTGTTGTCGCTCGTCGTTAAACTCATGGATATCGGTAACATTTCGGAATGATCCTACATTCATCATTTTGTATTTTTGGCATGATTCGCGTCCGCCTCAGGGAGCGAATCGACAATGAATACGGCATTTATTAAGGTGGAGGGGCTGATGGCTCTATCTCAGTGGTTTCAGGCCATTAGGTCGAGCGATGAATTGTTATACGGATATCAGGGATCCCCCTGCTACATATAGGGACATCTCCTACGAGATAAAAACACACTTCGTCTTGTTGTTTAATCAGATGCTTGCTAGTGGCCATCATTGTGATTACGATGCGCGCACTTGAAAGAGCACGAACTCAATTGGATGAGACTCATCGCAGCTCTTTGATTCTGTCTCGCGTCGTTGGAATTCCAATAGACGTATGACTGCAATCCTAATTAAAGGCCATGGATGTCCTACTCAAGCAAACTTTCCGCTCATTACCTTGAACTCGCAAAAGCCTTTGTTTCCAAAGAGAATTTCGCGGGCGAGGACGTTCGCTTTTCGAGCGAATATGAGGCACTGGAAAGCGAGCTGGGCAAAGCCCAATCCATGCACGAAAGCGGTCAGATCGACTGGCTGAAAATCCGCGAAAACAGTGAAAACCTGCTGCGCACCCAGTCCAAGGATTTGCGGGTTGGCGCCTGGCTGACCTGGGCGCTGTACCAGCGCGAATCCTTTCAAGGGCTGCTGGCCGGCCTCGGTTTGCTGCACTACCTGTGCGAAAGCCACTGGGCCGAAGTCCACCCGAACAAGGCCCGCACCCGCTCCGCTGCCATCAGTTGGTTGGTGCCGCGTCTTGAGCAGGTGCTGACCGAAAACGTCGCGATCAAAGAGCAGTTGCCGATGTTCCGGCGGTTGGTCGAACACCTTGAAGGTCTCGATGCCGCTTGCACCGAGCACTTGGGCGACGATGCGCCGTTGCTGCTGCCGATCTCCCGCCGCTTGAAAAACATGGTTCAGCGCGCCGCCGACAATCAGCCGGAACCTGGCGTCGTCGGCGCGGCGGTGGCTCAGGTCAAACAAGCCGCCACGCAACTGTTCACCCCCGGCGCACCGATCGATAACGAGAAAGAAGCCCATAAAGCCCTGCGCGCTCAGCAGGAAAGCGCCCGTCCGTTGTGCGCCTGGTGGCTCAAGCAGAAAGCCACCGACCTGCGCGCCTTGCGCCTCAATCGCACACTGTTGTGGTTGCCCATCGACGCGGTGCCCGAGCGCAACGCCGAGCAGATCACCGTGCTGCGCGGTTTGCCAGCCGACAAGCTCAAGGCCTATCAGGACCGTTACGACCAGGCCAAATACGCTGACCTGCTGGTGGAACTGGAGGCGAGCCTGGCGAAGGCGCCGTTCTGGTTCGATGGCCAGCGAATGGTTTGGGAGTGCCTCCAGGGGCTCAACGCCGAGATGGCTATGCGCGAAGTGGAAATCCACTTCGCGCTTTTGATTCAACGCCTGCCCGGCATTATCGAATTGCGCTTCCATGACGGCGCCCCGTTTGCCGATCCGGCCACGCGCGCCTGGGTCAGCGCCCACGTCATGCCGCACCTGCAAAGCGCCAGTGCGCCGCGCAAGGTCGAAGTCGCCGACAGCCAGCCGGCCTGGGAAGTGGCCCTGGAAGAAGTCTTGCCGATCCTGCGCAAGGACGGCCTCAAGGCCGCCGTGCAGATCCTCAAGCAAGGCCTGCAAAGCGCCCACGGCGGACGCGTCCGATTCTTCTGGCAGTTCGCCCTCGCGCGGCTGTGCTTCATGGCCAAGAAATACGAACTGGCCAAGACCCAACTCGAAACTCTGGACCAAACATTACAGGACTCAGGCCTGAACGCCTGGGAGCCCGATCTTGCGCTGGAAGTGCTGCATTTACTGCATAGCTGCTGCGAGTTGTTACCGCAGAACCATGCCGTACGTGAACGCAAGGAAGAGATTTATCGCAGGCTGTGCCACCTCGATCTCGAAGTGGTACTCGAATAGGCCCCAGGGCCACAACCGCAAGGAGAATAGCCATGGCCAAAGAAGGCTCGGTAGCCCCCAAGGAACGCATCAACGTCACTTTCAAACCTGCCACCGGTGGTGCTCAGGAAGAGATTGAACTGCCGTTGAAACTACTGGCAATCGGTGACTACACCCACCGCAAGGACGAACGTAAAGTCGAAGATCGCAAGCCGATCAGCATCGACAAGATGACCTTCGACGAAGTGCTGGCCAAGCAAGAGCTGCAGCTGACGTTGAGCGTACCGAACCGTCTTCAGGAAGAAGGCGACACTGAAGAACTGGCCGTGAAACTGCGCGTCAACTCGATGAAGGACTTCAACCCGGCCAGCTTGGTCGAGCAAGTGCCTGAGCTGAAAAAACTGATGGAACTGCGCGACGCGCTGGTGGCCCTCAAAGGCCCGCTGGGTAACGCGCCTGCGTTCCGCAAAGCCATCGAAGGCGTGCTCGCCGACGACGAATCCCGCGGTCGCGTACTGGGTGAGCTGGGCTTGAACGCCGCAGCCCAGGACGCCTGAGTCTCCATCAGCCAAGGAAGCCAACACAATGAGCACTAGCGCAGCACAGCAAAAGAGCAAAGAGAACGGCGAATACAGCATTCTCGACAGCATCATCGCCGAAACCCGCCTGACGCCGGACGACGAAGCCTACGACATCGCCAAGCGCGGTGTATCGGCCTTCATCGAAGAGTTGCTCAAGCCGCAGAACAACGGTGAGCCGGTCAAGAAGGCCATGGTTGACCGCATGATCGCCGAGATCGATGCCAAGCTCAGCCGCCAGATGGACGAGATCCTGCACCACCCGGCGTTCCAGTCCCTGGAATCGTCGTGGCGTGGTCTGCAGTTGCTGGTCGACCGCACCAACTTCCGCGAAAACATCAAGATCGAAATCCTCAACGTCTCCAAAGAAGACCTGCTGGACGATTTCGAAGATTCGCCGGAAGTGATGCAGGCTGGCCTGTACAAACACATCTACACCGCTGAATACGGTCAGTTCGGTGGTCAGCCGGTTGGCGCGATCATCGCCAACTACTTCATGTCCCCAAGCTCGCCGGACGTGAAACTGATGCAGTACGTGTCCAGCGTTGCCTGCATGTCCCACGCGCCGTTCATCGCCGCGGCCGGCCCGAAATTCTTCGGTCTGGAAAGCTTCACCGGTCTGCCGGACCTGAAGGATCTGAAGGATCACTTCGAAGGCCCGCAATTCGCCAAATGGCAGAGCTTCCGCCAGTCGGAAGACTCCCGTTACGTTGGCCTGACCGTGCCGCGTTTCCTGCTGCGTAACCCGTACGACCCGGAAGAAAACCCGGTCAAATCGTTCGTGTACAAAGAAACCGTCGCCAACAGCCACGAGCACTACCTGTGGGGCAACACTGCCTACGCGTTCGGTACCAAGCTGACCGACAGTTTCGCCAAATTCCGCTGGTGCCCGAACATCATCGGCCCGCAGAGCGGTGGCGCGGTTGAAGACCTGCCGTTGCACCACTTCGAAAGCATGGGCGAAATCGAAACCAAGATTCCTACCGAGGTTCTGGTTAGCGACCGTCGTGAATACGAACTGGCCGAGGAAGGCTTCATCTCCCTGACCATGCGTAAAGGCTCCGACAACGCGGCGTTCTTCTCCGCAAGCTCGGTGCAGAAGCCGAAGTTCTTCGGCATCAGCGCAGAAGGCAAGGCAGCAGAGCTGAACTACAAGCTCGGCACCCAACTGCCGTACATGATGATCGTCAACCGCCTGGCTCACTACTTGAAAGTGCTGCAGCGCGAGCAACTCGGTTCGTGGAAAGAACGCACCGACCTCGAGCTGGAACTGAACAAGTGGATCCGCCAGTACGTGGCCGACCAGGAAAACCCAAGCGCCGAAGTACGTGGCCGTCGTCCACTGCGCGCTGCCCAGATCATCGTCAGCGATGTTGAAGGCGAGCCTGGCTGGTACCGTGTCAGCCTGAACGTGCGCCCGCACTTCAAGTACATGGGTGCCGATTTCACCCTGTCGCTGGTTGGCAAGCTGGACAAAGAGTAAACGGAGCTAACTCATGACTGGATACGGCAGCCTTTTCGAACGCCTGGGTGGCGACGCGGACAAACGCGTCGGCTGGAGCCGCGAGGTCTCCGCCATGGCGTCCGTGGCTGCCCATCTGGCCAAGATGCTCAGCACCCGTGCGGGCAGCGTGCAAACGCTGTCCGATTACGGGCTACCCGATCTCAATGACATGCGTCTGAGCCTGCACGACTCCCTGAGTCAGGCCCGTTTGGCCATCGAAAATTTCATCGAAGCCTACGAGCCACGCCTGAGCAATGTGCGTGTCATTTCCCTGCCGCGTGACCACGATCAGCTTCGCCTGTCCTTCAGCATCGAAGGCTTGCTGGAAGTTGATGGTTTCAAGCGTCAGGTCAGTTTCGCCGCGCGCCTGGATGGCAGCGGTCAGGTCAAGGTCAACTAAGGAGACTCCGATGTCCGGCAAACCCGCAGCCCGCGTCACCGACCCCACCGCTTGCCCGCTCCCCGGCCACGGCACCAACCCGATTGTCGCCGGTTCCGGCGACGTGTTCTTCGACGGCCTCGCGGCCGCCCGCCAAGGCGATGCCTCGGCGTGTGGTGGTGCGATGTCGGGCGGGTTGGCGACGACGGTTTTGATTAACGGGAAACCGGCTGCGACGGTGGATTCCGTTGGGACTCATGGCAACAAGGTTACGGCCGGTTCCGGGACGGTGATTATCGGGAATTCGCATTCGGCGGTGCCGTTTGTGGCGCCGTTGCCTGTGATTATCCCCGGAATATTCAATCGTGTTTTTGCCTTTAAAACTGCCAGTGGGAAAATGGTCGAGGGACTGAATTATAAAATAGTTTCCGAAAGTGGAATCGAGAAGTTTGGTACCGCGGTAGCTGGTACGTCTGCCTGTTTCTCTACGGGGCAGAAACCTGAGTCCGTCTCGATTTTTGTAACTTCGGAGTAATATATCTTGGAAACGATTGTTGAAATTGGCGGCGTGCCTTATACCTTTGTTACCGAAGACGGTGCTACCGCATTAAGGCTTGATGATAAGACGACCGCCAGCAACGATACGGATCTGGGGACTTTGAATCTACCTGAAGTTTGGTTGGTGACTCGTTCTAATGGCGTACCTCTATTCGCTGTAAAACCAGATATCTGTGATAAGCCTTTTCGAATCCTAAGCGCTGAAAAGCTATACGCTGAGAAGATTCAATGGTTTGAACCATTGGCCGGCTTCTATCGCGAACGCTTATGGGTAAACCCCGAAAGTAATGTAGAAGGGTCGGAAGTGTATGGAGCTTATCGGCAGCATACATGGCAATCGATTATTGATTTTGCAGTCGTGGACAGGCCATCGCTTGTTTACTATAGAAATCTTCCCGGAGATTGGAAAAAACAACCTGAAGGTGGTGCCAAGTATCTTCTTTGTCTCGTTGAAGGGGATCCTTACTGGACAGATGGACTGGGGCAAATTCCATTCGCAGTGGATACCTTCCGAAAGTGTTGGGAAGAAACCCACGAGGTTGATTCCGCGGTCAGGAAGACTGGCCAAACCGGCCTAGACTGGGCAGACGGAACGCTCGGCGGCAGCGACGATGGCAGTAAGAATGTCTACGACAACTTCATAATCATCAGGGCCTGTTTGTGGGCTTCTGAGAACTTTGAGCTGGTGCTCGAGAAAAGAGCCATGAGTGGTCAAAGATTTGGGATCGGCGGTGCGACAGTCGCAAGCACTGTGTTCAAACCCGCCTCTAATGTACGGCTCAAGACGTCGGTTGACGCAGGCCTGTTGGCAAAATACAAAACATGGGAAGCGTGATTTTGAAAGTTTTCGTTGGTGCCGTTATTTATTTGCTCGTCGGCGTTTTGTATTTCTACGTGCATGATATTGGTGTTGTTTACTACAAATCGCATATGGGCTTCACAGACAGGGGTGCCGCAATAGGTGGTACCGCAGAGCTGACGTTTTACTTTTTTATTTTGGCCAATTTCATCGTTTTCTTTGTGCCTAAGGTTTTGTTGAAGTTACTTGTGATAGCAGTGATGCTGAGTGTTGTACTGTTTTATTTTTTGCCAGATAACCCGGTGCGAGCATTCGCCTATGGTGGTCTTACCACCAGTATGAGTCTGTTGGCGCTTGTGTTGCGCTTGATAATTGAGCGGTGGCGCTCTAAAAGTTTCGTTTAAACGGGCCGAAACATGACCGGAGTTGGAGTGGTGTTTATATCCATGGATAGGCAAGCCAGGAAGTTTTCAACGGGTGTGGCGCTTCAATCTGATGATTACACTCGTCAGCAATACGCCCTTCGCATACACGGCGGAATCTTGAGATGACTCGTCTCTTCCGTCCCTCTCCGTTCGCCTGGACTGTGTCGAAATGATCTGGCTACAGCGCTTCCTTATTGTAATGGGCGCGCTTGCCTGCGTGGCGCTTGTGGTGATCGTTTCGTACATGGACTTTTCTAAAGCTCAGCCTCGCTTGTTGAGCGAGTACCCGAACGCGAAATGGCGGGGTGGTGCTGACGGTGGCCAGTTCGTCGAAATCACCAAGTCTGAGCGGCCATATTATTTTGTTCAGATCCGAAACGATGATGGGTCATTGTGGGACGAGGGTTGGCTGAGATTTGGAGAAAAAAACAGTGAGCCATTCACTGTCGATAACGTGATGTTCTTTGCCGGTGAGGGCGTCATCTACCTTCAGCAACGCCAGATTCTGAGTGCCGATAGAGCCATGGCCGGGGTTGAGCATACGCTGGACTCCGCCTACAGCCCCGAAAACGCTTACCAAGTGTTCGCTAAAAGCAATCAGTGTGCGGGCTTCGAAAAGCGCGGCGTTCGCACGTGGTGTACACCATGACGCCATGGATGCGCGTATGGAAATGGCTCAATCACCTGCTGAGCCTGATCGGCGCACTTGCGACCATCGTGGTCGTGACGTTCTGGGTCGTGTCGAGTTGGGGCAACGCGAAGCCGGTTTTGCCCGAGCATCCCGATGCAGTGTGGCGCGGTGCACAGGATGGTGGCTACTTCATCGAAATCACTCGATCCACCCCCCCGGACTATTTCGTCCAGGTGCGCGCCGAGGGCGGCAGTCTGGTCACCGAAGGCTGGTCTCGCTTCAGCACCCCTGATGGCAAACCGCTGACGATGAATCGTGTAAGCGGTGCGGACAGCGAGTACCTCTTCATTGACTCATACGTGCCGATCACTGCGAATAAGGGAGGGCAGGCCCAGTGAAGTTTCGCTCTTTCCTGACAACGGTGTTACCAGTCGGCCGGGTCAAGTCTTCGACGGTGAAGGCTCGCCAATGACCGATGAAGCTGACGAGATGGGCATGCTTAGCCGCGCGCAACTGAGTTTCTTCATGGTTGCCTTGTGGTGGCCATTGCTGGCGGTGCTGGCGATTTCTTCCTATGGCCTGTGGATTGGCGAGTACTCCACGTTCGATTCATCCGAGACCCATTGGGTGTATCTGTTGTGGTGGGGCATCCCCGGGCTGTTGATGTTTTCGCTGTGGAGTTCTCGATCCGCCAAGAGCCGAAACGAGCAACAGGCGCTGCGGATGGTCTGGTGGGCGCCGTTGAAGTTCATTCCGTTCTACGCCGTGCCATGGATGCTTTATGGCTTGTTCAGTCTGGTCGCCGGGCCGCTCAGTGACTCTGACATGGCCTACGGCTGGATCCTGATCGTGCCGTACCTGCTGATCGCCGGCTACGTCTGTGCCGGGCTGACGGTTGCGCTCTACAGGACGTTTTTTTCATGAGATTCAATACCAGGCAGGTAACCCGTGTCGTTTAACCACTACTACCAAAGCGAACTCACCGCACTTCGCCAGTTAGGTCGTCGATTCGCCGAGCGTAGCCCGGCGTTGGCGCCTTTCCTGGGTCAGGCCGGGCGGGATCCGGACGTGGAGCGGTTGCTGGAAGGCTTTGCGTTTCTGACCGGCCGCTTGCGTCAGAAGCTCGACGACGAGTTGCCAGAGCTCAGCCATTCGCTGATGCACCTGCTGTGGCCCAACTACATGCGCCCGCTGCCGGCGTTCAGTATTTTGCAGTTCGATCCGTTGAAGCGATCGGGGCCTGCGTTGATGGTCGAGCGCGACACACCGGTTGAGAGTGTGCCGATCGATGACGTGCGTTGCCGTTTCCGTACCTGCTACCCGACCGAAGTTTTGCCGCTGGATCTGGCCGCGCTGAATTACTCGGTGAAAGGCGACGGTTCGCTGTTGAGCCTGCGCCTGGAGATGAGCGCTGACGGTCACCTCGGTGAACTGGAACTGAGCCGTCTGCGTCTGCACTTCGCCGGTGAGCGCTACATCAGCCAGATGCTTTACCTGAGCCTGTTGCGCAACCTGGAAGGCATCGAGCTGATCCCGCTGGACGGCGCCGGCAAGCCCATCAACGGCGTCAACGGCACGCCAATGGCATTCAAGATGCCCGGCGACCGCGTGCAGCCGGTGGGTTTTGCCGAAGAAGAGGCGTTGATCCCGTATCCGCTGAACACCTTCCGTGGCTACCGCTACTTGCAGGAATATTTCGCCTTCCAGGACAAATTCCTGTTCGTCGATGTCAACGGTCTGGACCTGCTCAAAGCCCTGCCGGAAGACACGCTGAAGCAGATGCGCGGCCTCGAGTTGCGCTTCGATATTCGCAAGAGCGGCATCATGCGGATGCGTCCGACGCTGGACAACGTGAAGCTCTACTGCACGCCCATCGTCAACCTGTTCAAGCACGATGCGTTGCCGATCCGCCTCGATGGAAAACAGGACGAATACCTGCTGCTGCCCGCCGAATACGACCTGGAAAACTGCGGTGTGTTTTCGGTGGAAACCGTCACCGGCTGGAAGCCCGGCGGCCTCGGTTATCAGGAGTACGTGCCGTTCGAATCGTTCGAGCACGATCCAAGTTTCGACGTGCCCAACAGCCGTCCGCACTACAGCATCCGCCAGCGTTCGTCCTCGTTGCACGACGGTCTCGACACTTACCTGAGCTTCGGCATTCGCCACACCGAAGCCCATGAAACCCTGTCGATCGAGCTGATGTGCACCAACCAGAACCTGCCGCGCAAGCTCAAGCTCGGCGACATCTGCATGGCCTGCGAAGAGACGCCGGAGTTTCTCAGTTTCCGCAACATTACCCCGGCTACGCCCAGTTATGCGCCGCCGCTGAACCGTGACTTCCTCTGGAAGCTGATCAGCAACATGTCGCTTAACTATCTGTCGCTGGCGGACGTCAATGCGTTGAAGGTAATTCTCGAAACCTACGACTTGCCGCGCTACTACGACCAACACGCTGAAAAAGTCAGCAAGCGCCTACTGGGTGGGCTCAAGTCGATCAAACACCAACACGTCGACCGCTTGCACCGAGGGTTGCCGGTACGCGGGTTGCGCACCGAGCTGACCATCGACCCGGAAGGGTATATCGGTGAGGGCGACCTGTTCGTTTTCGCTTCAGTTCTTAACGAGTTTTTCGCGCTTTACGCCAGTCTCAATTCGTACCACGAGCTGCGGGTAAAAAGCACACAGGGAGAGGTGTACCAATGGACACCACGTATGGGTCTGCAACCCCTGCTTTAAGCGGGCTGACTCGGGTAATACGCGAGTACTCGCTGTTTCAGGCCGTGCTGCTGGTGGTTGACCGGCTGCGCGAGGCGCACCCGTACCTGAGCGAAGACGATCTGTACGACCAGCTGGAATTCCAGGCCAACCCGAGCCTGGGTTTCCCCGGCAGTGACGTCGATCGCGTGGAGTTTTTCGAAGAGCACGGGCAGATGCGTGCGCGTCTGCGTTTCAACCTGATCGGCCTGGTCGGTTCCGGTTCGCCGCTGCCGGCGTTCTACGGCGAACAGGCCCTGGGCGATAGCGAAGACGGTAACCCGACCCGCAACTTCCTCGACCTTTTCCACCATCGCCTGCAACGCCTGATGTTGCCTATCTGGAAAAAATACCGCTACCGCGCAAGCTTCCAGAGCGGCGCCCTCGACCCGTTTTCTTCGCAGCTGTTTGCGTTGATCGGCCTCGGTGGCGAAGAGATCCGCCGAGCCCAGGAACTGAACTGGAAACGCCTGCTGCCGTACCTCGGCTTGCTCAGCTTGCGGGCGCACTCGGCGGCGCTGATCGAAGCGGTGCTGCGTTACTACTTCAAGCACGCCGAACTGACCATCGAGCAGTGCATCGAGCGCCGCGTCGAAATCCTCGACGAGCAGCGCAATCGCTTGGGCCGCGCCAACAGCCTGCTCGGCGAAGACCTGGTGCTGGGCGAACACGTGCGCGACCGCAGCGGCAAATTCCGCATCCATATCCGCGAACTCGACTGGCAACGCTTCCACGAATTCCTGCCGATCGGTTTCGGCTACCAGCCGCTCTGCGCGCTGGTGCGGTTCACGCTGCGTGACCCGCTCGATTACGACATTCGCCTGGTGTTGCGCCAGGAAGAAATCCGCGAACTGCGCATCGGTGAGCAAAACGCCTGTCGCCTGGGATGGACCAGTTGGCTCGGCCGCGAAAAAGCGGACGGCGTGGTGACCCTGGGCAGCAAAATTCATTAAGGACAGATGACCAATGATCAACGTAGACCTGCAACAACTTATCCAGGCGCTGGACGCCGAAACCCGTCGTGACCTGGAAAGTTCGGCCGAACGCTGCGTCGCCCGTGGCGGCAGCAAGATCCTCGTCGAAGACTTGCTGCTGGGCTTGCTGGAGCGCCCGCAAGGCTTGCTCGCACGCGCGCTGCAAGACGCCGAAGTGGATGCCGGTGAGCTGAGCGCCGCGTTGCAATCGCGGGTCGAGCACAGCGCTTCGCGCAACCCGGTGTTCGCCCCGGAACTGGTGCAGTGGCTGCAAGACGCGTTGCTGGTGGCCAACCTTGAATTGGGCCAAAGCCAGGTCGAGCAAGCCGCGTTGATCCTCGCGCTGTTGCGCAATCCGATGCGCTACGCCGGCAGCCGCTACCAGTCGTTGCTGGCCAAACTGAACATCGAGCGCCTGAAAGAATTCGCCCTGTCGCAGAAAGAACAACCGGCGACGGGCAAACCCGCTGTACCCGGCGAATCGCTGCTGCAGCGCTTCACCCACAACCTGACTCAACAGGCCCGCGACGGCAAACTCGACCCGGTGTTGTGCCGCGATGGCGCGATCCGTCAGATGGTCGACATCCTCGCCCGTCGCCGCAAGAACAACCCGATTGTGGTTGGTGAAGCCGGCGTCGGTAAAACCGCCATCGTCGAAGGCCTGGCCTCGCGCATCGCCGCCGGTGAAGTGCCGCAAGTCTTGAAAGGCGTCGAGTTGCTGTCGCTGGACATGGGCCTGTTGCAGGCCGGCGCCAGCGTCAAAGGTGAATTCGAGCGTCGCCTCAAAGGCGTGATCGATGAAGTCAAAGCCTCGCCGAAACCAATCATCCTGTTCATCGACGAAGCCCACACACTGATCGGCGCGGGTGGCAACGCCGGCGGTTCCGACGCGGCCAACCTGCTCAAGCCAGCCCTGGCCCGTGGCGAGTTGCGCACCATCGCCGCCACCACCTGGGCGGAGTACAAGAAGTACTTCGAAAAAGACCCGGCCCTGGCCCGTCGTTTCCAACCGGTGCAACTGCACGAACCGACCGTCAGCGAAGCGGTGACCATCCTACGTGGCCTGGCTCAGGTCTACGAGAAGAGCCACGGCATCTACCTGCGCGACGACGCAGTGGTTGCGGCGGCCGAGTTGTCTGCTCGCTATCTCGCGGGCCGTCAGCTGCCGGACAAAGCCGTCGACGTGCTCGACACCGCGTGCGCTCGCGTGCGCATCAGCCTCGCCGCTGCCCCGGAAAGCCTCGAACGCCTGCGTGGCGAACTGGCTGAAGGTGGTCGTCAGCGTCAGGCCCTGCGCCGTGATGCCGAGGCTGGTCTGCTGATCGATCACGAAGCGCTGGACGCTTTGGAAGATCGCCTGGCTGCCGCCGACGACGAAAGGGTTGCGCTGGAAACCCTCTGGACCGAGCAGAAAGAACTGGCCGAGCGCCTTCTGGATCTGCGTCAGCAATTGGCCAAGGCGCGCGAAGCTGCCGCAGTCGAGCCCACTGTCACGGTTGAAGAAGATGCCGAAGGCACCGTGATCGAAACTCTCGAAGCCCCTGTGGACGAAGCGCAAAGCGTCGCGTCCCTGGAAGCTGCGTTGAACGAAACCCACCGCGCCCTGACCGAGCTGCAAGTCAAAGAACGTCTGGTGAGCTTCGAAGTCTGCCCGCGTCTGGTCGCCGAAGTGATCAGCGCCTGGACCGGCGTGCCATTGGCGCAATTGGCCCGTGAGCACAACGCCAAGGTCGCGAGCTTCGCCACCGACTTGCGCACCCGCATCCGTGGTCAGGAACAAGCCGTTCACGCACTGGACCGCTCGATGCGCGCCACCGCTGCCGGCCTGAACAAACCCGATGCACCGGTCGGCGTGTTCCTGCTGGTCGGCCCGAGCGGCGTCGGCAAGACCGAAACCGCGCTGGCCCTGGCGGACTTGCTGTACGGCGGTGATCGTTTCATCACCACCATCAACATGTCCGAGTTCCAGGAGAAACACACCGTCTCGCGCCTGATCGGTGCGCCGCCGGGCTACGTCGGTTATGGCGAGGGCGGCATGCTCACCGAAGCCGTGCGGCAGAAGCCGTACTCGGTGGTTCTGCTCGATGAAGTCGAGAAAGCCGACCCGGACGTGCTGAATCTGTTCTACCAAATCTTCGACAAAGGCGTGGCCAACGACGGCGAAGGGCGCGAGATCGATTTCCGCAACACGCTGATCCTCATGACTTCAAACCTGGGCAGCGACCGTATCGCCGAGCTCTGTGAAAACGGCGCGCGGCCGTCGGCCGAAGTTCTTGAAGAAACCATCCGCCCGGTGCTGAGCAAACACTTCAAACCGGCGCTGCTGGCGCGCATGCGCGTAGTGCCTTACTACCCGGTCGGCGGCCCGGTGCTGCGCGAGCTGATCGAAATCAAACTCGGTCGTTTGGGCGAGCGCCTGAACCGTCGTCAGTTGGATTTCACTTACTCGCAAGACCTCGTCGATCACTTGGCCGAACGCTGCACCCAGAGCGACAGTGGCGCGCGCCTGATCGACCATTTGCTCGACCTGCACGTGCTGCCGCTGGTGGCCGACCGCCTGCTCGATGCGATGGCCACGGGCGAAAGCCTCAAGCGTGTCCACGCGACGCTCGACGGCAACGCCAGCGTGACGTGCGAGTTCGCCTGAGGTGGGTGTGATGTTCACTCAAGTGCCGCAACCGCTGGTCTATGCCGAAGCCTTGCTGGCGCAATTCGCCAGCTTGTCGCGCGCGGCGGACGGTGCTGCGCTGCTGGGTGACTTTGTGCGCGGGTTGGCCGAGCTCAGCGGTTGCGAGTTGACGCAGCTGTACCTGCTGGACGCGACTCACACGTGCCTGGGGATGAACGCCGAATGCCTCAACGGCATCCTGCAACCGCGGGAAGCGGCGAGCCTGCCGGCGGATTACAACGGTGAACAACTGCTGCAATTCGCCCTGTGCCAGAACCGCGTGGTGTGTCTCAGCGAGCTGAGCGGCAGCCTGCACGAAACCAGTTTCCTGCCACCCCAGGCCACGCCTTGGCAGTCGCTGCTGTGCGTGCCGCTGGTCAATCAGCAGAAGGCCGTCGAGGGCTTGCTGCTGTGCGCCAGTCGCCGGCACATCGACCTGCAAGGCTTCGCCGATTCCCTCGGGCAACTGGGTTCGTTCGTGCTCGGCCAGCTGCATTTGCTGCAACGCTTGCGTCAGCCAACCGGTGATGCGCGACCAGTGAAGGCCAGCGTCCCGAGCGCCAGCGGTTACGGTTTGATCGGCAAGAGTTCGGCCATGCGCCAGACCTATTCGCTGATCAGCAAAGTCCTGCACAGCCCGTATACCGTGCTGCTGCGCGGCGAAACCGGAACCGGCAAGGAAGTGGTGGCGCGGGCGATTCACGATTGCGGCCCGCGCCGTTCTCAGGCGTTCATCGTGCAGAACTGCGCGGCGTTCCCCGAAAACCTGCTGGAAAGCGAACTGTTCGGCTACCGCAAAGGTGCATTCACCGGTGCTGATCGCGACCGCGCCGGGCTGTTCGATGCGGCTAACGGCGGCACCTTGCTGCTCGATGAAATCGGCGACATGCCGTTGTCCCTGCAAGCCAAGCTGTTGCGGGTTCTGCAGGAAGGCGAGATTCGCCCACTGGGTTCCAACGACACCCACAAGATCGACGTGCGCATCATCGCCGCGACTCACCGTGATTTGGCGGTGCTGGTCAGCGAAGGCAAATTCCGCGAGGACTTGTACTACCGCCTCGCGCAATTCCCGATCGAGTTGCCGGCCTTGCGTCAGCGCGAAGGCGACATTCTCGACCTGGCCCGGCACTTCGCCGACAAGGCGTGCTCGTTCTTGCAGCGCGATGCGGTGTGCTGGTCCGATGCGGCGCTGGATCACCTGTCCGGTTACGCCTTCCCCGGCAACGTGCGTGAACTCAAAGGCCTGGTCGAACGCGCGGTGCTGCTGTGCGAGGGCGGTGAGTTACTGGCCGAGCATTTCTCTCTGCGCATGGAAGCCATGCCGGATGACAGCAGCGGCCTGAACCTGCGCGAACGCCTGGAGCATGTCGAACGCAGAATGTTGCTCGATTGCCTGCGCAAAAACGACGGCAACCAGACCCTCGCCGCCCGCGAACTCGGGCTGCCACGCCGCACGCTGCTGTACCGCCTCGGGCGCCTGAATATCAACTTGGGTGATTTCGATGGCTAGGCAAACGACCGTCGACTTCACCTCATCCGCTTCTAGCAGCGCCGCCCAAACGGGTCGGCGCTTTGTACTTTGTCTACCCCTGGAGACCCTCTGATGTCTGTTCGTCACTGGCAAGCCGTCCTGCTGACCCTCGTCGTTCTATGCGGCCTCGGCGGCTGTAGCGGCAATTACAAATACAACGACAACACCTATCGCCCATTGGGTGATCCGCAGGCGGTCAATCGCGGCAAGTGACCGCAAGGAGTATCACCATGGAACTGGTTTTCGAAATGCTCAACACCAAGCAGTTCGTGCCCACGGATTTGTGCCAGAAGACCTTCAAACAGGCCGGTGGCGTGATCGGTCGGGGTGAGGATTGCGACTGGATCATCCCGGACCGCAAGCGTCACCTGTCCAACCATCACGCGTTGATCAGCTACCGCGAAGGCACGTTTTTCCTGACCGATACCAGCAGCAACGGTATCCAGGACAGCGAAAGCGGCGCACGCCTGCGCAAGGGCGAAGCGATGCGCATCGAGCACGGCAGTGTCTACGTGCTGGGTGACTTCGAGATCCGTGCGCGGCTGGTGCGCGACCCGGCGACCTTCGATGTCGAAGTCGGCCGTCCGCAAGCGGCAGGCAGCATCATCCCTGATGACGCGTTTCTCGATCTCGACCCGCTCAACGCCCTCGATCAGCAAGAGCGCGTGTATTCGGAAATCGACGAACTGATCTCCCCGAGCACGACCCTCTCAGACACCCGTCAGCGCGCCGACTATGCGCGCATCGACATGGAAAGCCTGATGGTGCCGGAGCTGATCAACGCCCCGGCAGAGCCCGAGCCAGCCCCGGCGCCGAAAGCCGTCGAGCGTCAGAGCGAAGGTTTCTGGGAGCACTTCGGCGCGGCGCTGGGCGTGGACCTCAAAGGCCTCGACCACGACGCCCGCGAAGCCCTGGCGCTGAACGCTGCACGCCTGCTCAAGCAGAGCGTCGGCGGCTTGCAGCAGAGCCTGCGCACCCGCAGCGAACTGAAAAACGAACTGCGTCTGGCCCAGACCACCGTGCAAGGCACGAACAAAAACCCGCTGAAATTTGCCGTCGATGCCGGCGAAGCGCTGGGCATTTTGTTGCAGCCGAACAAGCCGGGCCAGTTGCCGGCCGAGCAGGCGATCTCCCGTGCATTCCGCGATTTGCAGGCGCATCAGGTGGCCTTGCTGACCGCCAGCCGTGCTGCCGTTCGCGGCACGCTGGAGCACTTCTCGCCACAGCAATTGACCCTGCGTTTCGAGCGCGACAACAAGCCGTTGCTCGCCACATCCGGCAGTCGCTGGAGAGCTTACGGTCGTTATCACCAGGCCCTGCGTCAGGACGATGACTGGAGCGAGCGCCTGCTGGCCCGCGACTTCGCTCAGGCTTACGAAGAACAGATTCGCCTGATTTCCACCCTTCACACCGACCACCAAGGATGATGCGCATGTCTCGCTGCTCGACCGCTTTTTTCAAGACGCTGACGGCGTTCGCGGCCCTGGTGCTGCTGGCCGGCTGCTCGTCGCTGTCGCCGTATTCCCATGTCACCAAGCTCAACCTGAAGCTGACCGCCAGCGATCAACTGAACCCGGACCTCAACGGGCGTCCATCGCCGATCGTTGTGCGTCTGTTCGAGCTCAAGCATCCGGTGACGTTCGAGAACGCTGATTTCTTCAGCCTGTACGAGCGCGCCAAGGAATCCCTGGCCCCGGACCTGGTGGCCAGCGAAGAAATTGAACTGCGTCCAGGTGAAACCGTGGAGATGAAACTCAGCGTGGAGGAGGGCAGTCGCTACGTCGGCATCCTCGCCGCCTACCGCGATCTGCCGGAAACCAAATGGCGCTACACGGTGCAAGTCACCCCGGTGGAAGTCACCGACGCTGATCTGACCCTCGACCAGGCCGGTATTCGCAACAGCAACGAAACGCTCGCCAAGGCGGATGACTGATCATGAATTCCCATAAAGTGATTTGGCAGGAAGGCATGCTGCTACGCCCGCAGCACTTCCAGCACAACGATCGCTACTACGACCACCAGATGAAGACCCGCACTCAGTTGCTGGGCAGCTACACCTGGGGCTTCCTGAACCTGGACATCGACTTGCAGTTCCTCAACATGGGCAAACTGGTGATCAGCCAGGCCTCGGGGATTCTGCCGGACGGCAGCCTGTTCGAACTCGGCGGCAACACCGAACCGTTGGCCCTCGACGTGCCGCCGAACACCGGTCATACGCCGATCTACCTGGCGCTGCCACTGGTCACCGGTAACCACATCGAGTCGCGACGTCCGGAGCAATCTGACGTGCTGGCGCGCTACACCGCGTACGAAGCGGAAGTCGCCGATTCCAACGCCGGCGACGATTCTGCCAGCCAGGTCAGCTGCGGCCGCCCGGACTTCAAACTGTTGCTCGGCGAGCAGCAGAGCGACCAGGCCTACGTGAAACTGAAGATCTGCGAAGTGCTCGACACCACCCCCGACGGCGTGATCAGCCTCGACCCGGATTTCGTGCCGACCTATATTCAGGCGCATTCGTCCAGCTACCTGCTGTCGTGCCTGAAAGAAGTGATCAGCATGCTCGGCCACCGGGGCGACACCATCGCCGAGCGCATCCGCTCGAATGGCAAAGTCGGTGGCGCGGAAGTCGGCGACTTCATGATGCTGCAACTGATCAACCGCACCGAACTGCTGCTGCGTCATTACCTCGGCCTGGAGCAGGTTCACCCGGAAGAGTTGTACCGCACGCTACTGACCATGCTCGGCGATCTGGCGACGTTTTCCAGCGACAGTAAACGCCCGCGTCTGGACAGCCGTTACCAGCACAGCGACCAGGGCGCGAGTTTCCGCAAACTGATGGAAGCGATTCGTCAGGTGCTGTCGATGGTGCTCGAACAGCACGCCATCGAACTGGTCCTGCAAGCGCGCCAGTACGGGATCATCGTCTCGCCGTTGCACGACCACAAACTGCTGGGCTCGGCCTCGTTCGTGCTCGCCGCCAGTGCCAACTGCGACTCCGAAGAACTGCGCCATCGCTTGCCGGCGCACCTCAAGGTCGGCCCGGTGGAGCGCATTCGCCAACTGGTCAACCTGCATCTGCCGGGCATCAAGGTCAAACCGTTGCCGGTGGCCCCGCGGCAGATCGCGTTCCACTCCAACAAAACCTATTTCATTCTCGAACTCAGTTCCGAAGACCTGGCACAACTCGAGCGCTCCGGCGGCTTCGCGTTCCACGTGTCCGGCGAATTTGCCGAGCTTGAACTGAAATTCTGGGCCATCAGGAACTGACCGACATGATCAAGGACATGGAACACAACCAGGACGATAAAACCGTCCTGCTCGACCGTCAGGGCCACGGCCCGGCGCAGAGTCCGCTGACAGATTTCGCCGCACCGCCGCGTTTTGAACAGCTCGAAGAACGGATGATCTACGCCGCGCGTTTGCGCCCGGCCGAAGCGTTCAACATCAGCCTCAATTCGCTGGTGGCCGCTGCCTCTGACCTGCTGTCGGAAGTGGTGCGACTCAAGCACAGCGACACCCGCGAAGACATGTACGCGCTCAACGAGCGACTGACGGCCGGGTTGAAACTGTTTGAAGTGCGTGCGCTGCACAACGGCGCCGAAAGCAGCCAGGTGATGGCCGCGCGTTACGTGCTCTGCACCGTGGTCGACGAAGCCGTCGTGACCACGCCGTGGGGCAACGAAAGCGAGTGGTCGCAGATGAGCCTGCTCAGCAGCTTCCACAACGAAACCTTCGGCGGCGAGAAGTTCTTCCAGCTGCTGGATCGCCTGTCGAAAAACCCGGTCAAGCACCTGCCGATGCTGGAGCTGATGTACCTGTGCCTGTCGCTGGGCTTCGAAGGCAAGTACCGCGTGCAAGCCCGCGGCATGCTCGAGCTCGAAGGCATCCGCGACGCCTTGTATCGTCAGATTCGTCAGTTGCGCGGCGACGTGCCTCGCGAACTGTCGCCCCATTGGGAAGGCTTGAACGATCAGCGCCGCAGCCTGGTACGCATCGTGCCGGCGTGGATGGTGGTGCTGTTCACCGTGGTTTGCCTGGTGGTGATGTATTCGGGCTTCGCCTGGGTATTGGGCGAGCAACGCGAAACCGTTCTGCAACCTTATCAGCAGCTAGATCCGGCCGCGGTCCAGCCGCAGTCGCAGCCGTAAACAGGGACGTGTGATGAAAAAGTTTTTCAAGAAAGTCGGCGCATTCTTGCGTCAGACCTGGGTCTGGACCTTGCTGCTGGTGCTGTTCGTCGCACTGCTGGTGTGGTTCGTCGGGCCACTGCTGGCGGTCAATGACTACAAGTTCTGGGAAGGTTCGACCTCCCGCCTGCTGACCATCAGTGTGCTGTTCCTGATCTGGGGCCTGACCATGGTCTTCGTCAGCTGGCGCGCTGGCGTACGCAAAAAGGCTATCGAAGACACCGAAGACGGCCAGGATCGTATCCGCCGTGAAGAGTTGATCGACGAAGAGCAGAAAGAGCTTCGCGTACGCTTCAAGGATGCGTTGAAAACCCTGAAGACCTCGAGCCTCTATCGCGGTCGCAGCGAACGCTGGCGCAGCGATTTGCCTTGGTACCTGTTGATCGGCCCGCAGGGCAGCGGCAAGACCAGTCTGCTGGACTTCTCGGGCCTTGAGTTTCCGATCAACAAGATCGACCGCAAACTGACCCGCGACACCCTCGGCACTCGGCATTGCGACTGGTACTTCGCCGACCACGGTGTGCTGATCGACACCGCCGGGCGTTACCTGACCCAGCCGGATGCCGAAGTCGATGGCAGCGCCTGGAGCACCTTGCTCGACCTGCTGCGCAAGCGTCGCCGCAACCGTCCGTTGAACGGCGTGCTGGTGACCATTCCAGTAGAAACACTGCTGGGCGGCAGCGAGCAAGAGCTCGACACCCTGGCCCGCCAAGTGCGTGCGCGTTTGCAAGACGTGCATCAGAAACTGCACGTCGATGTGCCGATTTATCTGGTCCTGAGCAAGGCTGACAAGCTGCTCGGTTTCGACGAGTTCTTCGATCAACTGACCCGCGAAGAAAGCGATCAGGTGCTCGGCACCAGTTTCCGCAAAGAACAGAGCGGCACCGACGTCGCCGTCCTGCGCGCCGAGTTCGAAGAGCTGCTGCGTCGCCTGAACAGCCAGGTGATCATGCGTATGCACCAGGAGCGCGACACCCAGCGTCGTGGCCGCATCCTCGACTTCCCGCATCAACTGGGGCAGATCGGCGAGCGCCTGTGCCTGTTCGTCGACATGGCGTTCACCGGCAACCGTTACCAGCGTGTCAGCCAATTGCGCGGTTTCTACCTGACCAGCGCACCGCACCTGACCAAGGAAATGGACCAGACCACCGCCGGCATCGGCGCCAACCTGGGCATCGACGCCGGCGTGTTGCCGACCCTGCGCAGCGGCCGTTCCCGGTTCATTCACCACTTGCTTAGCCGGGTGATTTTCCCCGAGGCCGATCTGGCCGGTCTGGACAAGCGCGAACGCAGCCGCATTCATTGGGGCCAGCGCGCGTTGTACGTGGGCGCATTGGCGGCGCTGGCACTGTTCGGCATGCTCTGGGCCGGCGGTTTCTCCGCTAACTACGAGCGTCTGGAAAACCTGCGCAACCTGGCGACCAACTGGACGCAACAGCGCTCGGCATTGACCGCGCGTGATGATTCCATGGCGGTGCTCAAGCCCCTCGACGCCAGCTACGCAGCGACTCAGGTGTTCCCGAAAAAAGGTGACGTGTCGTACCACGAACGTGGTGGTCTGTACCAAGGCGAAGAGGTCAATCCGGTGGTCAAGGAGGCCTACGAGCGTGAGCTCGAAGCGCAACTGCTGCCGAAGGTTGCGACCCTGCTGGAAGGGCAGATCCGCGCCAACATGAAGGACCGCGAACGCCTGCTCAACAGCCTGCGTGCGTACCTGATGTTGAACATGAAAGATCGCCGCGATGCGGGCTGGCTCAAGGATTGGGTCGCCACTGACTGGTCCCAGCGTTACGCCGGCAACACCGCGGTGCAGAACGGTTTGAACACGCACTTCGAGCGTTTGCTCAAGCAGCCGTTTATCTATCCGCTGAACGATCAACTGGTAGCGCAAGCGCGTCAGGTACTGCGCAGCGAATCGCTGGCCAACGTGGTTTACCGGATGTTGCGCGAGCAGGCCCGTAACCTGCCGGAATACCGTCTGAGCCAACACATCGGCCCGCAGGCTTCGCTGTTTGTTGGCACCGAATATGTGATCCCGGGTTTCTACACCCAACAGGGTTATCAGCAGTACTTCTCGGTTCAGGGCAGTGCGCTGGTCACCGATATCCTGCGTGACAACTGGGTGCTGGGCGAAGGCTCGGGCATCAGCGGCATGGACTTGCGTCGCCTGATGGTCGAACTGGAGCAACTGTACTTCCGCGACTACGCCAACTTCTGGAGTGAAGCGGTCGGCCAGGTTGCCCTGCCACCGATCAACGACGCCGGTGAAGGCGCCGAGCAATTGGCAGGCCTGACGTCCGCCAACTCCCCCGTGCTGCAACTGCTGGTGGAGGTGCGCGAGAACACGCGTTTCCCGGCAGAAGCCGAACCGGTTGATCAAGCGGCTGATGCCGCTGGAGCGCTGGCCGATCAGAAAGGCAAGTTGGGCAAGCTGGGCAAACTGGCGTCTGCCGCAGCGGACCAAGCCTCGGACATGGCTGCGATCAAAAACCTGCCAGACACCGCAAAAAAATCCCTGCAACGTCGCTTCGAACCGCTGCACCGTTTGCTGGATGACAACAACGGCCCGGCCGCTGATTTGACCCCGGCCCTGACGGCGCTCAACGACCTGCAACTGCAACTGGCAAGCCTGGCGCGTGCCAGTGCGCCGGAACAGGCTGCGTTCGAAATGGCCAAGACCCGCATGAGCGGCCAGCGTGATGCGCTGAGCAACTTGCGCAATGCCTCCAACCGTCTGCCGCGTCCGGTCAGCGTGTGGTTCAACGTCCTGGCTGAAGACACCTGGCGCCTGGTGCTGAACGATTCCTACCAGTACCTGAACCAGCGTTACCAGAGCGAGCTGTACAGCTTCTATGGCAAGGCGATCAACAAGCGTTACCCGTTCAGCGCCCACAGCACCAGCGACGTTGCGATCAGCGACTTCCGCGAGTTCTTCAAGGCTCAGGGCATCAACGATCGCTTCTTCGAGACCTACATGCGTCCGTTCGTGAGTGGCGATCCAGGCAACTACCGTCTGCGCAGCATCGACGGTCACAGCATGCCGATCTCCAAGGTCTACCTCGACCAGATGGCCGCGGCCCAAGTGATTCGCCAGAGCTTCTTCTCGATCAACCCGGCCGAACCGCAAGTGCAATTCAAACTGGAGCCATACACCCTCGACCCGGCCGTCAGCCGTTCCGAGTTCAAGTTTGGCGACAAGACCATCGAATACCGCCACGGCCCGATCGTGCCGGTGTCGTTCAAATGGCCGACCGATGCTGAAGACGGTCGCACCAGCCTGGTCCTCGACAAAATGGCCGGCCGCCCGATCGGTATCGAAAAGAACACCGGCCCATGGTCGCTGTTCCGTCTGTTCGACCTGATGCAGACCGAGTACCTGAGCGGTCGTGATGTGTTGGTGCTCAAAGCTGATGTAGGCGGCCTGCGCGCCAACTACTTGCTGTCGAGCCAGCGCACACCGAACCCGTTCGACATGGGCGTGCTGCGTACCTTCCGTATGCCGGTGCAGCTCTGATGCTGGTTGCCAGTCCCTGGCGCAGCGCTGCGCGTACCGATCCGGGCAAGGTTCGGGCGCGCAACGAAGATGCTTTTCTCGATTGCCCACAGCAGGGGCTGTGGGTGGTCGCGGATGGCATGGGCGGTCATCAGGGTGGCGACATCGCCAGCCAGTTGATCGTCGCCAGCCTGGCGGAATTGCCGGTGCAGGACGACTTCGACGAACGACTCAAAGGCATACGCCAGTGCCTGCACTGGCTCAACCGTCGTTTGGGGCAGGAGTTGACCGTCACGGCCGGGCGCCACGACAGCATCATGGGCAGCACCGTGGTGGCGCTGCTGGTGGAAGGTAATCGCGCGGCCTGCATCTGGGCCGGCGACAGCCGTTGCTATCTGTGGCGCGGCCAGCGTTTGTATCAGCTGTCCAAGGATCATTCGCTGCAACAGCAACTCATCGACGAGCAACACATGAGCATCGAGGACGCCCGTGCGCATCCTTCGGCCCATGCCCTGACCCGTGCGGTCGGGGCAGCCGATGTGCTGACTCTGGACGTGCTCGAACTCGAGGTTTACCCCGGCGATACGTTTCTGTTGTGCAGCGATGGTTTGTACCAGGGGCTGAGCACCGATGCCTTGGGCAACGCCCTGAGCCTGACCGCGCCGCACGTTGCGCTGGAGCGTTTGTTCGATGGCGCTTTGCGTGGCTCGGCCCGGGACAACTTGACTGCTGTGGTGATCCGAAAATGACTCAACTCATGCCGCCGCTCGACGACCTGCTGGTGACCGACGAGGAAGCCAATAACCTGACTTACTTTGCGTTTGCCAAGCATCTAAACGGAAAGCCGCATAAAGCAGAGCCTGCGCTGGCGCCGACCAAGGCCCGCATCGGCGAAATGCCGGACGTACTCGCAGGCCGTTACCGCATCGAGCGTCTGCTCGGTGCCGGCGGCATGGGCGCGGTTTACCGCGCACGGGATCTGCTGAGCGAGCAGTTCGGCGATCCCGACCCTTACATCGCGCTGAAAATCCTCAGCGAAGAATTTGCCGAATCGCCGGACGCCAGTGCCTTGCTCTACAGCGAGTTCGCCCTGACCCGACGACTGCGCCACGACAACGTGCTGCGTTTGCACAGCTTTGAAGTGGACACCGACTGCCAGCGCGCCTTCATCACCATGGAACTCATGCGTGGGCTGACCCTGGACAAATTACTCTGCGAGCGGCCGCTGGGCCTGCCGTGGAAAGAACTGCGCGACATCGCGCTGCCGCTGCTCGACGCGCTGGCCTTCGCCCACGCTCGCGGCGTGCTGCATGGTGACATGAAGCCAAGCAACGTCATGCTCAGTGAAGAAGGCGTGCGCCTGTTCGACTTCGGTCTGGGCCAGGCCGAGGAAGGCATCTTGCCCGGCCTGCCACACCTGAGCCGCAACCGCTTCAACGCCTGGACCCCCGGCTACGCCGCCCCCGAACTGCTCGAAGGCCAACCGCTGTCGGCCAGTGCGGATGTCTATGGCGTGGCCTGCGTGCTCTACGAATTGGCCGGCGGCAAACACCCGTTCCGCCGCTTGCCCTCGACCGAGGCCCGCGACGGCCACCTCGAACGCGAGCTGCACGCACCTCGAAACCTACCCAAACACTGCTGGCCAGCCCTGCGAACGGCGCTGGCTTTCGATGCGGCCAAGCGCACCATCACCGCCGCCCAATTGCGTGACGCCTTGGGCGCCACTTCGTCTTTGCTGCAACGCCTGCGACTGCGGGCGTAACGGATGACTACCGAACAGGGAGCAAGCAATGTTCAACCCAGCTAACGAAACGCACTTCAGCCTGACCGTGGAAGACTACGTCGGCGACCTGCAAGTGCTGTCGTTCACCGGCACCGAAGGCATCAGCCAGCCGTATCGCTTCGACCTGGAACTGGTCAGCGAAAACCCCGATCTCGACCTGGAAAAGCTCCTGCACAAACAGGCTTTTTTGGCGTTCGATCCGCAGGGAAGCGGTATACACGGCCAGATCTACCGCATAGCCCAAGGCGATGCCGGCAAACGCCTGACCCGCTACAAAATCTCCCTGGTGCCGCAACTGCAATACCTGCACCACCGCACCAACCAGCGCATCTACCAGCAGATGTCCGCGCCGAAAATCATCGCGCTGATCCTCGACGAACACGGCATCAAGGCCAACGCCTACAGCTTCCAGCTCAGCCAGCCGTGCCCGGATCGCGATTATTGCGTGCAGTACGACGAAACCGACCTGCATTTCGTCCAACGCCTGTGCGAAGAAGAAGGCATTCACTACCACTTCCAGCACAGTTCCAAAGGTCATCTGTTGGTATTCGGCGATGACCAGACAGTGTTTCCAAAACTCGGGCAGCCCACCGCCTACGTCCAAGGCAGCGGCATGGTCGCCGACGAGCCGGTGATCAAAGGCTTCAAACTGCGCCTCGAAACCCGTACCGGTCGCGTCACCCGTCGCGACTACGACTTCGAAAAACCACGCCTGCAACTCGAATCCGCCTACAAGCCCGAGGCGCAAAGCGACGCACCGGACCTCGAAGACTACGACTACCCCGGTCGCTTCATCGACCGCGCGCGTGGCAAATTCCTCAGCCAACGCGCCCTCGAACGCCACCGCGCCGACTACCGCCAGGCCGAAGGCCACGGCGATCAGACCCGTCTGATCAGCGGCCACTTCCTGGAAATGTCCGACCACCCGCGCACCGAGTGGAACGACCTCTGGCTGCTCACCGAAATCGTCCACGAAGGCAAACAGCCGCAAGTCCTCGAAGAATCGGTGACCAGCGACACCACCGACCACAAGGACGACTTCCACCAGGGCTACCGCAACCGCTTCCTCGCCACCCCGTGGGACGTCTTCTACCGCCCCGCGCTGGAACACCCAAAGCCCCGCGTCCTCGGCAGTCAGACCGCCATGGTCACCGGCCCCAAAGGCGAAGAAATCCACTGCGACCAGTACGGCCGAATCAAAGTGCAATTCCACTGGGACCGCGAAGGGTTGGCGGATGACAAAACCAGCTGCTGGATGCGCGTCTCTTCGAGCTGGGCCGGCGATCGTTATGGCGCCATCGCCATCCCGCGGATCGGTATGGAAGTGCTGGTGACCTTTCTCGAAGGGGATCCTGATCAGCCGTTGGTGACTGGGTGCCTGTATCACAAGGAAAACCAGGTTCCGTACGAATTGCCGGCGAACAAGACTCGCACCGTGTTCAAAACCCTCAGCTCACCGGGGGGCGGCGGGTACAACGAATTGCGGATTGAGGACAAGAAAGGGGCGGAGCAGATCTACATCCATGCCCAGCGGGATTGGGATGAAAACATTGAGCATGATCAGAAGATTCGTGTGGGGAATGAACGGCATGACACGGTGGAGAAGAACACCTACACCGAGCTGAAGGCGGAAGAGCATCGCACCACGATTGCGGATCGCAAGACTGAAGCGCGGATGGATGATCACCTGACGATTGGGCAGAACCAGCATGTGAAGTTGGGGACTGCGCAGCTGACTAGCGTTGGGAAAGAGATTCATCTGAAGGCTGGGGACAAGATTGTTATTGAGGCTGGGATGGAGCTCACGGTTAAGGCCGGAGGGAGTTTCATCAAGCTGGATGCGGGTGGGATTACGGTGGTTGGGCCGGTGGTGAAGATTAATGCCGGTGGGTCGGCGGGAAGTGGGACGGGGATTGGGATTAAGCCACCGGTACTGCCGGGGACTGCGGATAAGGATAAGGCGGGGAGTTTGATGGATCAGGCGTTGGGGAATGCGGTGCCGGAGAAGGTTAAGCCGAAGGCTTTTTTTGTGTTTTCTGAGTGAGGATAGAGCGGATGTTTACTAACAAAACATTCACTGCATCGCAGTGGTTGAAGCGTATTTCGCTGATTATTGGATTGCTTGTAGTAAGTGCGTGTTCTCATACGACTTTGGAGGAGCAGTTCAAGGGCATTGAAGCCTGCAATATCCACGATATCTTTCTTGATCCAGTGACCAACAAGCCGAGTGGCCAGTATTTTAGCGATAGAAAACTCGAACCT
The DNA here is from genome assembly GCF_039888995.1 of Pseudomonas rossensis. Taxonomy (NCBI): domain Bacteria; kingdom Pseudomonadati; phylum Pseudomonadota; class Gammaproteobacteria; order Pseudomonadales; family Pseudomonadaceae; genus Pseudomonas; species Pseudomonas rossensis. The sequence continues at coordinate 35,975 of NZ_JBBWCB010000007.1, forward strand.
TGCCGTATTGATGAGGCAGCGTTTTATTGTGTAAACGATACGTTCTATGGCTTGACGGTAACTCAAGTCGCTATTCCATATCGAGGTCCTTTCAGCGTTCATGCGATCTACTTGAAAGAGAGCCCCGCCGTCGCTGAAGCAGCATTGCGTGCTCAGTTCAAAGACTTGAAGCTGAACCAAAATGATGGCCAATCCCCCCTATTGATCGCCGACCCCAAGCAACAAGGAAGTTCGGTTTTTTACTGTGATGAGTACAGTGAGTAATAAGTATGGAACTGTATAACCCTGGCGCACCTTTTCACTATACAAGCGCGTGGAACCCCACTCGCGTGCACCCGGTAACCGGGCTAGTCAAGCCGCACCGTGGTGAAGATTGGGGCGCACCTAGCGGAACCCCAATCCCGGCCGCAGGTGCAGGTAAGGTCGTCTATAAAGGATCAATGAACGGTTACGGCAATTTGGTTGTGTTAGAACACGCCAATGGGTCGGAAATTGTGCACACCCTTTATGCGCATATGAGGACTCCTTCTCCTCTGGCGATGGGCAGTTCTGTTGCCAAAGGAGGGACGGTTGGGCCGTGCGGAAATACAGGTATTGGCACAGGGGCACATTTGCACTTTGAGGTTCTGCGAAATGGTACGAAAGGCCACCCAAATCTGGTCCAGGGCCATGCGACGGTTAACCCCCGTGAGTTCGACATATCCAATCTGACGCATCCTGATTCAACTACTCCAGCTAGCCCTGCTCCGGCTCCAGCCCCGACAACGCCTGCTGCTTCACCACTGATTAATTTCCACTATCCATTCAGACGCGCCGACAAGAAACCGTTCACCGACGCGGAAGAACTCTACAAAACACTCGAAAAAGAGGTATCGGGCCATTATTTGCTCGGTAGTAACAAGTTTTGGCACGGTGGTATCCACGTCACCGAAAAGAGCGCTCCTCAATGTGTATTGGACGATGCGATTTGCTGCATGGCCGATGGTGAAGTCGTTGCCTATCGTTTGAACAAGGACTATTTGGGCTCTACATTTGGTGAGGCCGCTGACGCGAAAACGCTGAAGTATTCCAACTCGTTTTGCTTGATTCGGCATGAGTACAAATCAGTGCCAAACCCCGAAGAAGGCGCCAACAAGGGCAAGCAGAACAAGTTGAATTTCTACAGCCTATACATGCATTTGCTACCGTTTGACCGTTATCCGTTATCCCCAGAAGAGACGCCAAAGGCCAAAGTGACCATGACAGTTGGTGACTTCAAAGGCTACGGACTTGCGCCCGTGCCTGGGACAACACCAGATTCCTGCGGAAAGCTAACCAGTGGCACCAAGCTGGAAATTCTCGACAGGGCTGAAAATGGCAACATCACCTATGCAAAAGGCAAAATTCTTTCAGGCAGCGTGAAAAATGGGTCTGCGAAAACCCGTGGTGTGGGAGATGAGGTCTGGTTCGCTTACCTAAAGGATGGTGAGCCGTTTAAGAACGCAGCCCATCGCCGGATTTGGATTGCTGACGTAACACCTGAACGGGTCAGACCGAACTACTGGCAAGGGAAGGTGAGGGCAAGAGCCTGTAAAAAATTGCCTCTATATCAAGCTCCGGCAAATCCAATAAATGGACAGCCCGTCGGTGCGACCGTTAGCGGGAACCTGGAGTTGGCTGTCGATAGTGTTATTGCGTTCGATAGTAAGGATGTGGTGAATCTTGTAATCGGCAACAAGTTAAGGCGCATGGCCTCTTGTACGTTGGTGTCTGGCGGTGTATGGCAGGCAACAGGAAATGCACCGTCAACATTCTGGACGATTGTTGAAAACGAGCCTTCAAGTAAGTTTGTTCACTGGGAGACACTTACTCCTACGAACTTCGACAGTGTTGTATCAACGAGCACTGGAATCAAGGCTGGCGATCCGATTGGTTACATGGGAAAAACTGAAAACCTCACTAGTGAGCAGGGGGGGACAGATAGTAAATTCCAGGTTCACATCGAAATATTCACCGCCGAAGCCGACGTCAAGGAGTTTCTCAAGAACCCTGCCGGATTGAAGGTAGGAAGGCAGTTTCTGCACCTGCCAATCGGAGCCGAACTGAAAAAGAAAGCACCAGCAACGGGGACTACTTCGCTCAAGATGGAGCATGCAGTTGATTTGCATAAGGCCAGGGTTATTAAGGAAGGCACTGAAAGCTGGTACGAAGTCAGTGTTGTTGAGGACGAGCAGCCAATTACGGGGCTGGTGAAGAAGGCTGGTGCGGAAATCATCACACAACATGATTGGGAGAAGCTTGGCTTCCAGATTGTTGAAGAAACAAACGCCACAGCGGATGGTTTTCTTGATCCTGAAGACACACCCCAATTTTTTAAAGACCTCTTCGCGAAAATTGATAAAAACCATGATGGAGTGGTAGAGCCGAGTGAGCTTGCAGAAGCGTTAAAGAGAACTAGCACAAGAAATCATTGGGCAAAGCTTATTGCTCATCACCCGACTGAGTGGAAAGAAAAAGCTGAGTCTGCCAAGTGGAGTAAACTCGATAAGCTGCTGGAGTTATCACCTAAAACCTTGAAGCATGAAAAAGAGCGAATTAGTAAATATGTATTTTGGGATGAGCTTTCTGGAAAGGCGGCGTTAAGCTCGGATGTGATTTGGCATTTTCATCCAATTGAGTTTGTTAAAACTCACCTTCTTAAGCCAGCGCTAGCAGGATGGGCTCACAGTGCGTTTGCTGACTTGCTGGGTAGGGTTGAGTCGAATAACGATTATACGGCATATAACGCTACAACACCGGTGCTGAAATCTTTTTATAAGACCAATCTGACTTCCTTGACTATTGCGGAAGTACAGCAAAAACAAGAAAATGATGAGATGTTTGCAACGGGCAGATATCAACTGATTACCCCTACTTTGGCTGAGGCTGTTGATAAGCTAAATTTGGATACTTCTCAGAAGTATGACGAGGCTATGCAGGATAAGATATTTTCTGAGTATCTAATAAAGATAAAAAGAAAAGCCATCATAAGTTACCTGGAAGGTAATGGTGATGTAGAAGACGCAATTTACGCTTGGGCAAAAGAATTCGCTTCTGCAGGTGTCAGGAAAGGAAAGAAAATTAGTTCGATAGTTTTAAAGAACTCTGCGGGGCAACCTATTCTTCATCCCGTAACTCATAAAAAACAGTGGGTAGAACGGCATGCTGAGACAGAGGGAGTATCGTTTTACCACGGAGATGGTTTGAATACTGCGCATATTACACCCGACGAAATGGTTCGAGTACTTGAGGAGTCGAAGAGAAATGCTGGGTAAATTATTTGCAAGATCGCTTCTGTTGTTTTGCGTTTTTAGTGTTTCTGCATTTGCAGAAGTTCCATCATTTTCTGAGTACAAGGTTGATAATGTATACAAAGGACAGAATCATCCATTAATTAAGATTGATACGGCAGGTGAGCGCTGGGATGAGCTGAGGAAAAAGGCTGCAATCAGTCCAGTAAATTTCGCAGGGCACTATATTGTTTTTACCGGTGAGTGTGCTGGAGGATCTATCTGCGGGGAGGTCATAGATGCCGAAACGGGAGAGGTAGTAAGGAGTTTGCCGAATGCTTATAAGGCGGATGTTGAGGAGGCAGATGATTCTTTCGATATTAGCTATCAGCTTGATAGTAGGTTGATTGTAATCATGGGTGTGTCACAAAATCGGGAAGTGGATGCGAACAATAACAAAGTTTCGCGTAAGTATCGGACAAGGTATTACGAGTTCGACGGGAAGGTTTTTCATTTGGTTGCGAGTGAAGATAAATAATCATACTTGCGGGGAGGAGTTCGTACTAGGTTAATCATCTTCCCCGAAAAATAGGGAGGATTTATTTATTAGCTCGGTTGGCTATCGATAAATAAATCTGTCCCGGGGCGGAGTTATTTAGTTGGCCTCGCTGTTTTGTGGGGCACTCATCAGTAAATAAATCCCTCCCATTTTTACGGGAGTAGATATTGAAGAGAACTACCAGTCTCCAAAAATTGAAGTTGATGGTCAGGAGTCGTAATGCTAATGAAGCTTTTTTGGTTACTTTCTTTTCTTATGCTCGGCGCATGCGGTGATGCCGGTCGCGAAAGCGGTACCCCGAGCGTTGTCGTAGAAAACCATAGCGAGAATGACACTGCGCTGGTCAGCCAGGAGATCCCCGATTTTTCTGATCAGGAGCCCGTTTTTTCTCTGCGCGCAGGTGGAGACGAATGGGATTTGGGTAATTTCACGTCGCGCGCTCTAATCCTCCCAGGCATCGTTGACCTCGGCCAAGTCGATGATCTATGGATGACGCTGTTTCCTCGGACTTCGCTCATTCAAGTCAAGATTCTCGCTGGCCCGGACTCACCTGTGAAGCACGTAAACATGGCAGTGGTGTTCTCAACTAACCCGGTTCCTGCCTATTTTGAAACGGATGCGCGAGGAGAGTCGCCCGAGTATTACGTGCAAACGGGCATTGTTGCGAAGGTCTACTTTGTGTGGGATGAACTGGTCGTTCCGGAGGGCGCGGATGACTACGAAAAAAGTCGGAACAAGGGGTTATTGCCGACCCTGCGTGATTGGAGTCCCGGCGAGACGTTGGTGCACCGGCTTTTGAAGTTGACGAATTAGATAAAAGGGGATGAGTTTTAAGACTAAACCCATCCCCTCATTTCCTTCTACACCTTGGCCCGATGCTCCGCCGGATTCGGCGAATCAATGTGATCCAGTGCTCGCTCCACCAATAGATGCACACCATCCGCCATTCTGCTGAGTGCCAGTGCGACGGAGCGGCGTGAGCCTTCTACGCCGTCGGCCAAGTCAGCGGCGATGGCGCTGATGGATAGCAGGTCTTCCGAGGCGTTGGCCAGGAGGGTTTCGGTGTGGAGGTCGGGAGCGACGATGAAGAGGTAGCCTTTGCGACGTTTTTGTTTTTCGTCGGGAGGTGGCGCGAAGTGATGGTCGAGGGCGCGTTCGGCGGCTTCGTGGAGTTTCTTCGAATCGAAGGATTCGTAGGGGGATGTGTCTTCGTGTTCTGGAGGATTGGGTGTTGGCTTGATCATTGGTATGTCCCGATATGTGTTTTGGATGTGGCTGTGTCCTCTTCGCTTGCATTCGAATAAGGGTGGCAGCCGTGCGCAGGTGTGCAAGACCGGGCATATCGGACCCCGGCAGACCCCAAAGGGACCTCCCACGCACAGCCGCCATAAATCATTTACAGCGAGCATGAAAACGCTCGATGTTCGGATTGGCGATTGTGCGGCGATATGTACCGGACTTGCACGTCCGTGTCACCGTTTTTGCGGTAACGAACAAAGACTATCGATGACGCCTAAGGCTGCCTAGTTCACGAACAGCACCGCGTGTTGAAGGAAATATCCGATGGACTCGAGCGTAGAAAGATCAAAATATCTTCGCTTTTAAACAGTTGGTTTCGGCAATGACTTGGTAGTCATCAGCTTCAAAAAGCACTGCATCTTCTTCTAACGCAACCAGATAGTGGCGTTATAGCTCGAAGCCGCTACACTGCGCCGGCCGTTCATTTTCCTTTTGAGGCTGTGCGCATGAAATTTCGTTTTCTTCTGTGGATGCTGGGTTTGTTGATGGGTAAGGCCAGTCGGACTAATCCTGCGTTTCAGCAGCAGTTGGGTGACAAGGAGCTTGTATTCCAATTACAGACCCTGGACGGGAAAGTGGCGCGGCATTTCTTTGTGAAGGATCAGCGCATCACCAGCAAGTCCGGCGTGTATGCCGAACCTGCGTTTGCGATTGCCTTTAAAGACGCGGCGTATGGCTTTGCCACGATGCAGGCGAAGAACAAGCAGTTGGCGTTTATGACGGGGATTCAGGACAAGTCGATTCAGATCAAGGGCAACCCGGCGCTGGTGATCTGGTTCCAGGGGTTGACCAAGTATTTGAAGCCTCGGAAAAAAACATCGACTAATAGTTGAATGGGGTGCTCACAAGGCCAGTTATTTGGCCTGTAAAGAATATAGACCTGTCAGATCTGACAGGTGCGATCGTTCATACCTGCGTGCTTCACTGTTGTGAGCCTGATTTTCGGGCCTAAATCGCAATGATGGAGCACGATCATGAACAAGGACCAAGCAGGTACTCCTGATAACGGCTTTGGTGAGAATGGACTGGTTTCTGCGCCATTTTCCGGTGTGCCGGGCCTTCCACGCGCGACGCTCGCGCTACCCAATAAGCAATTGCTCGTCGCAGTAAGCCGTTGGGGAATAAGAGAACAGGCGCACTTAGTCAGGCTGAACGAAAATGGCACACCTGATCTCGCATTCGGGTCTAACGGTGCTATTGAAATTCCTTTCGAATGGGGAGTCTGGTTTTATCCCGACGGACTGAGCAGACGTCCGGACGGTGGCTGGCTCATATCTGGAAGTGTCGTTGATGACAGGCACATAGGTAGCTTTCTGACCATCGTTCGCCAAGATGAGGATGGCCAAATGGATCCTTCTTTTGGTGAAGACGGCAAAGTCATCATCAACGTTGAAAAACTTGTTGAAGATCATTATGGGTTGCAAGCCCAACTGACTGGCCAACCAACGAATGAGAAAGCGCCAGAAAGTCGCCTTTCGCAGGGGCGTGGCAGCGACATTGCTGCTGTTGAGCAGGATGGCAAGATCGTTGCAATCACCACCATTTCTTATGGTTCCAATGAAGTTCGGGGAGTAGTGCTGCGGTTCAATACTGATGGCTCTCTCGATAAAAGTCTAAATGGCATAGGCTTTTTGCTTGTCGATGTACCAGGTATCCACTACAAGCGAAACTGGGCGAATGCGCATGTCGTTCAGAAAACCGGAAAAATCCTGATTTGTGGCATGTTTCGTCGCAGTGAGAGTGAGCCGTTTGAGGCATTTGTGATGCGCTATAACCAAAACGGCAGCGTTGACACTTCATATAACGAAGGCAGCGGATCAGTCATCATTTCCAAAGATAGACAGCGCCATGAGTTTACAAACATGACGCTCAGAGCAGACGATGGTGTCGTTGCTATTGGTACCAGTAACGGTGAAGGATTGGTTGTTGTTCTGACTCCCGAGGGAGTATTCAATCAAGTCTTTAACGGCGGGCAGCCTCTGTATTCCCGTATCGATGCAAGAAGCCTGGCTTGGCGCAGATGTGATTTGCAAAGCACTCCGGGCAGGTTGGTTGTTTCTGGACAGGGCGACCGCCACTCACTGCTAATTGCGCGCTTATTTGACGACGGAAAACCTGATACTGACTTCGGCGAGAAAGGCTGGGTTACCTTCCTGGCTGGCCAAGGAGAGAGCGCTTCCTATAGCGGCGGTACTCTTATGGATGACAACCGCATGGTCGTGTGCTGTGAAATCAGTGTTGGGGATGGAGAGGGGCAGCCTGTTGGGGCGGTACTCCGCTATCTGGGATAATGGTTTTCGCATATTTATTTTGTACATCAATGTAAAACCCGCTCCACTTGATCAAGTGGAGCGACTTTGATATGTGCCTAAGCTTGGGTGAATTGCGAAGCCAGTTCACGCAGCAGCACTTCAGCCTCAAGCACTTTGCTGACGACGTCATTGGCTTTGTCGCGAGTCAGGCCGACGCGTTCCAGCAAGGCATCCGGAATGTCTTCATCTGGCCCGGAGCCGACGCCACGGCTACGCAACAAACGCACAGCCAGGCACACGAGGTTCGGGTACTCGGCGTAATTGCCGTCGTAGCTCGGGTCGTGCTGGAAGCGCAGGGCGGTGGCCAGCTCTTCGGGCATGTCCCAGTAGCGCATCAGCCACGAGCCGATCTGTTCACGGCTGATGCCCAGCAAGTGTTGCTCGACGTAGCTGTGGCACAGGTGCGGGTTGACCTCCAGGTGGCGGCAGATCAGCGAGAAGTGCGGCGGGAAGACGTGGGCCAGCAGCAAGTAGCCGAAGTTGTGCAGCAGGCCAGCGAGGTAGGTCAGGCCGGCTTCCGGGCGCTGGGCGCGGGGCATGGCGCGGGTCAGGCCTTCGATGACGGCGGCGGTGTAGATCGATTGCTGCCAGTACGGCGTGGTGTGTTGCGGATGGTCTTTGGGCAGGCTCAGGGTTTTTCCCAGGGCCAGGCCCAGCGCCAGGTTGATCACCAGGTCGAAACCCAGCACCCGCACGATGGCGTCTTCCACTGAACGAATCTTGCCCGGCGAGGCGTAGTACGGCGACGCCGCCCAGCTCACAACCTGTGCGGCCAGGGCCGGGTCGGTTTCGACGACGCCGGTGATGTCGTCGATGGTGGCGTTGGGGTCGACGCGCAGTTTGATGATTTTCTGCGCGGTCTCGGCCAGCGGCGGAATCTCGATGGTCTCTTCCAGGCGCTGCTGGATGCGCCGCGCGGTGAACGCTTGAACGGCCTGGGTGATTTCCTCGCGGTCATCGTGAGGGCGGTCGAGGTTCGGACGGATGCTGGTCAGGGCTTCGCCGAAGTTGGCGGCGCTGGACTTGGTCAGCATGGTCTTGAAGTCTTCACTGGTGACTTCCAGCAGCACGCCGGGCTCACCCGAGTTGATCAGCAACTTCGGCTCGCGCAGCAGGCTTTCTTCATACAAACACGGTGAACTGGTGAGCGCCGGCATGCCAGGCAGCAGGCTCAGGTTGTGTTTGCCGAGCATTTTTACCAGGCGTTCGGTCGACACGGCGGTGAGGCGGCGGCCCGTCAGTTCGGCGAGGCGATTGAGGTCCAGCAATTGGTTCTGCGGGAACAGCACCATGAGCGTGCCCACGGCGTCATCGAGCAGAACAGCCTGCACTTTGCGTGCGGCGTTCAGGCCGTGATGGTCGAGGACTTCTTCGTGGGCGATACCCAGTTTGCCCAGCATCAGCCGAATAACCGACGGAGCGTGCGGGGTGGCGGGTGCGAGGGCAACTTCGGTCATGGTCTGTATCCGTTTTAAAACAATGGCAGGAGTATAACCAGCTTGCTCAGAACGGTGGCTCAGAAACTGCGACGGTGCTCACACTTGGCCGTATTGCTGTCCATGACGTAGCCAGCGGTCGAGCAGCGGGCTGACGTGATCCGGCCAGCGCTCCAGCAGCGCCTGGGCGGCGTCGCGCACGGCGGGCAGCAGATCGGCGTCGCGCACCAGGTCAGCGACCTTAAATTGCAGCAGGCCGGTCTGACGCGTGCCGAGCATTTCACCGGGGCCGCGCAGCTCGAGGTCTTTTTCGGCGATGACAAACCCGTCGTTGGTTTCGCGCATGATGCCCAAACGCTGACGACCGATCTGTGACAGCGGTGGATGGTAAAGCAGCACGCAATGACTGGCCGCGCTGCCCCGACCCACACGACCGCGCAACTGGTGCAATTGCGCAAGCCCGAGACGTTCTGGGTTTTCGATGATCATCAGGCTGGCGTTGGGCACGTCGACGCCGACTTCAATCACCGTGGTGGCGACCAGCAGTTGCAGGTTGCCGGCCTTGAATTCGGCCATGACCGCGGCTTTCTCGACGGGCTTCATGCGACCGTGGATCAGCCGGACCTTCAACTCGCCGAGGGCGGCGGTGAGATCTTCGTAGGTGGTTTCGGCGGCCTGGCAGGTCAGCTCTTCCGACTCTTCGATCAGCGTGCACACCCAATAGGCCTGACGCCCTTCGGCACAAGCGCCGCGCACCCGCTCAATGACTTCGACGCGCCGGGTATCGGTGATCAGCACGGTGTTCACCGGGGTTCGACCGGGCGGCAGTTCGTCGAGGATCGAGGTGTCGAGGTCGGCGTAGGCGCTCATGGCCAGTGTCCGCGGGATCGGTGTCGCGGTCATGATCAGCTGGTGCGGACACATCCGCCCGCCAACACCTTTCTGCCGCAATGCCAGGCGCTGTTGCACGCCAAAGCGGTGTTGTTCGTCGATGATCACCAAGGCCAGGTTCTTGAATTTCACCTCGTCCTGGAACAGCGCGTGGGTGCCAACCACCATCGGCGTGCCGCTGGCGATTTGCTCCAGTGCGGCCACGCGGTTCTTGCCTTTGAGCTTGCCGGCCAGCCACGCGACTTCAATGCCCAGCGGTTCGAGCCAGCGTTTGAAGGTGATGAAATGCTGCTCGGCGAGGATTTCGGTGGGCGCCATCAGTGCCACTTGATAACCGGCCTCCAGGGCCTGGAGTGCGGCGAGGGCAGCGACCACGGTTTTACCCGCGCCGACGTCGCCCTGAATCAGCCGCAACATGGGTTCGTGCTGATTGAGGTCGTAAGCGATTTCGTTGCCGACCCGTTGCTGAGCGCCGGTTGGAGCGAAGCCTAGATTGGCCAGATATTGGGCCGGCAACCGGGTGGCATTTGGCATCGCCGGCGCGCGCAGGGAACGCATGCTCTCGCGCAGGCGTTGCTGGGACAGTTGATGCGTCAGCAGTTCTTCGAAGGCCAGACGGTGCTGCGCCCAGTGATGACCGAGGGCGAGTTCGTCGACGTCGGCATCGGCGGGTGGGTGATGCAGGTAACGGATCGCATCGGCCAGCGGTGCCAATTGATAGTCACGGGCCAGTTCGGTCGGCAGCCAGTCGGGCAGGCTGGTCGGGCCGAGCATCGTCAGAGTCTGCATGCACAACTGGCGCAAGCGCTGCTGGGTCAGGCCTTCGGTGAGCGGGTAAACCGGGGTCAGGGTTTCGTCCACCGGCGGCGGCTCGTCGCCGGTGATGGCGCGGTATTCCGGGTGATAGATCTCCAGCCCTGACGCACCGGGCCGCGCTTCGCCGTAGCAGCGAATGCGCGTGCCGCGTTTGAGGCCTTCTTTTTGGGCGTTGCTGAAGTGGTAGAAACGCAGGCTGAGCCCGCCGGTGCCGTCCTGCAGGCGCACCACCAGGCTTCGGCGGCGGCCCATGACCACGTCGGCGCCGCTGACGGTGCCTTCGATCACGGCGTCTTGCCCGGGGCGCAAATGGCCGATCGGGACCACGCGAGTGCGGTCCTGATAACGCAGCGGCAGGTGAAAAAGCACGTCCTGGAGATTCTCCAGGCCGACCTTGGCCAACTTCTCGGCCATGGCTTCGCCGACACCCTTGAGTGCCGTCACCGACACTTGCGACAACTCGGTCATGGCAGCGACTTAGGCCGCAACCACCGGTGCTTGCGGCTTGGCCACCGAGCACAGGCGAATGGAGTCAGCGAGGATTTCAATCGCCTTCGGCCGCGGGAAGCTTGCGCGCCAGGCGATGGCCACGGTGCGGAACGGCACCGGAGGCGTCAGTGGACGCACTTCGATCACGCCGGGAGCGTAGTGATGGCTGTCGACCGCCGACAGCGGCAGGATCGAGATGCCGAGGCCGGACGCAACCATGTGGCGGATGGTTTCCAGGGAGCTGGATTCCACCGTGGTGTGCTTGGCGCCGTCGTTGCCTTTGGCCAGGGTCGGGCAGGCTTCCAGCACTTGGTCGCGGAAACAGTGGCCTTCGCCGAGCAGCAGCAGGCTCTTGTCGTTGAGCAGGGCGGCGTCGATGGATTCTTTTTGGGTCCACGGGTGCTGGGCCGGCATCAGGACGTAGAACGGTTCGTCGTAGAGCTGGAGGGTCAGCACGTCGGCTTCGTTGAACGGCAGGGCGATGATGATCGCGTCGAGCTCGCCGTTGCGCAGTTTGTCGCGCAGCACGTGGGTGAAGTTTTCTTCGATGTACAACGGCATCTGCGGGGCGACCCGGTGCAGTTGTGGAATCAGGTGCGGAAACAGGTACGGGCCGACGGTGTAGATCGCGCCGACTTTCAGCGGGGCAGTCAGCTGGTTCTTGCCGGCCTGGGCCAGTTCGCGGATGCCTTGGGCCTGTTCCAGCACTTTCTGCGCCTGGGCGACAATGCCTTCACCGACCGGGGTCAGGCGCACGGCACTCTTGCTGCGCTCGAAAATCAGCACACCGAGTTCGTCTTCAAGCTTTTTCACGCCCACCGACAGAGTCGGCTGGCTGACGTGGCAACGCTCGGCCGCGTGGCCGAAGTGCTGCTCTTGGGCGAGGGTAACGATGTAGCGTAATTCTGTAAGAGTCATAGCAAGCGTCCATGAAGTTGCGGGCCAAGCATACCGGCTGCAATCGATAGACGCACGTTATCAGACTGAGTGTGTTGAGTGACACAGGGCAAAGCAGGTTTGCCGCTGGCGGATATGCAAAAGGCACCTTTTCGGGTGCCTTATTTGCTTGATCACGGAATTTTCTGCTGCTGGATAACCCTGTGGGAGCGGCGGTGTCTGTTTTAGCGCCGGCGTTTTTCCAGCGAGTAAACAAACGGTGCAACGATTTCGATGGCGCCATTGGTCAACATGTCAGCCGGTGGCTTTGGCAGCGGCTGGGCGCGGCGGATCATTTCCAGGGTGGCCCGGTCCAGATCGGCAGTGCCGGAACCGCCCACCAGTTCGAACGACAACACGTTACCTTCAGCATCCACCACGAAGCGCAGACGGTTCATGCCTTCCTTGCCCCGCGCCTGCGCACTGGCCGGGTACTTCTTGTACTTGGCCAAGTGAGCGAGCAGGGTGCCTTGCCAACTGGCCTTGGCCGCTTGCTGCGCCGGTGATGGGCCCGGTGCCGGCTGAGCGGATTTCTCCGTTGGCGCCTGAGTCGGTTGCGCGTCGCTCGGTTTTTCCTCGGACGGCTTCTCTTTAGGCGGTTCCGGTTTTTTCTCCACAGGCTTGGGCGGTTGAGGCTTTGGCTTGGGTTTGACCGGTTTCGGCACGGCGATCTCGGCCTTCGGCACTTCAGCCAGCTTCGGTATCGGCAGTTCTTCCACCGGGGCGGGTGGCTGTGGCGGCGTTATGACCTTCGGCGGTGCCGGCGGTGGTGGGGCCGGCACCGGCGCCAACTCGACCATCATCGCCTGCGGCGGCAGCTCGATCGGTGGGCGCGACGTCCAGTTCAGCGCCAGCGCAATGGCCAGCGCATGGACGCCCAGCACCACGGCCAGGCTCGCGCTGTAACGCGTCAGCTTTTGGCGCGTCGTGATCATTTCTTGACTGCCGTCTCGAGTCCGACCAGACCCACCTTCAGGTAACCGGCAGAGCGCAGGTTGTCCATCACGCTCATCAGGTCGCCGTAATCCACGCCTTTGTCGGCCTGGAAGAAGATCGTCGTGTCTTTCTTGCCTTTGGTCTTGGCGTCGAGGGTGGCGCCGAGTGCTTCGGCCTTCACTTCGTCTTCGCCGAGGAACAGGCGTTGGTCAGCCTTGACGCTGAGGAACACTGGTTTCTCTGGTCGTGGCGCCGGTTTGGCGCTGGAAGCGGGCAGATCGACCTTGATGTCTACGGTGGCGAGCGGGGCCGCCACCATGAAGATGATCAACAGCACCAGCATCACGTCGATGAACGGCGTGACGTTGATTTCGTGGTTCTCGGCCAGATCGTCGTCTGCGCCTTCTCTCAAATGCAGGCCCATGGCCGATTACCCCACTTTCACCATGTGCGGTTGCGAGCTGCGCTCGGTCGGCAGGTGGTCGAGGTCGCGGCTGACCAGCAGCAGGACTTCTGCCGACGCGTCGGACACCTGCGCCTTGTAACCGGCGATGGAGCGGGCAAAGACGTTGTAGATCACAACGGCCGGAATCGCGGCAACCAGACCCAGCGCGGTTGCCAGCAGGGCTTCGGCGATGCCGGGAGCTACGACGGCGAGGTTGGTGGTCTGGGTTTTGGCGATGCCGATGAAGCTGTTCATGATGCCCCACACGGTACCGAACAGGCCGACGAACGGCGCGGTGGAACCGATGGTGGCGAGCACGCCGGTGCCGCTGCTCATGTTGCGACCGCAGGCTGCAACCAGACGCTCGAGGCGGAAGGCGACGCGTTCCTTGATGCCTTCTTTCTCGCGGCTGTTGACCGACAAACGCATCTCTTCTAGGGCGTCATGCACCAGCAAATTGGCGAGGGTGCCTTGCTTGGTGGCTGTCACACTGGCTTCTTTAAGGGTGGTGGCTTTTTTCAGGTGGACGATTTCGGTGCGCAGACGACGCTTGGCGCCCATCAGCTCGAAGCCTTTGGCGATCCAGATGGTCCAGGTGATGATCGAGGCGATGGCCAGGCCGATCATCACGATTTTCACGATGATGTCGGCGTTCTGGTACATGCCCCACGGCGACAGGTCGTGGGCCATGCCCAGGGTGTTGTCGGCTTCGAGGACTTCCGGAACGTCTTCGGCGGCGGTGTCTACGGCTTGGGCCGGGTCGGTCGCAGCCGGGGTAACATGATCGGCTGGAGCTGGAGCTGGAGCTGCATTGGCTGCATTGGCTGCTGGAGCGGCTGGCGCTTGTGCGTCAGCGAAAGCGGCGGTCGGCGCCAGCATCAGGCTGAGCAGCAGGGCGGCCACTGCGCTCCAGGCGCGAGGTCGTTTGGTTGGCGAAGCGGGGAATTGATTGCGTGTCATGCTGGCCGGACCTGAGAAAGAAAAACGGTAGATGCTCTTCCAGGCCTCGTGAGGCCGAGAACAAAAGTGGCAGGCATTATTGCAAGTAATTCTTGTTAACAAAAGTAATAGAGTATCTTTTTTCCTGCATTGCTAGCCGCTCGTCCATTGCCGGCGCTAGTCTGTGCCTTTCCAATGGGAGTTTTCTGATGTCCGCGCCCTCTGTTTTGATCGCCGGCTGCGGTGATGTCGGCAGCCGTCTGGCTACGCAATTGCTGGCTTGCGGGTGGGAGGTTCATGGCCTGAGGCGTGACATCTCACGCTTGCCCCAGGGGGTCATTGGCATTGCCGGTGACTTGTTCAATGAAGACTGTCCGGCGACCTGGCCAGTCGGTGCGGTGGATTACCTGGTGTATTGCGCGGCTGCCACCGATCACGATGAGGCCGGTTATCGCGCTGCTTATGTGCAGGGCTTGCAGCATGTGCTGGACTGGCTGAACGACTACGGGCAGGTGCCCAATCGCCTGCTGTTTGTTTCCAGCAGCAGTGTGTATGGCCAGCAGGATGGCGAGTGGGTCGATGAGACTTCGCCGACCGTTGCAACAGGCTATTCGGGTCGATTGATGCTAGAGGCGGAGCAAGTGGCACTCCAAAGCGGCATCCCGGCGAGCATCGTGCGCTTGACCGGCATTTACGGCCCGGGGCGCGAACGGCTGCTGACGCAGGTTCGTCGGGGTTATCGCGTGGCCGTCGATCCACCGTTGTACGGCAACCGCATTCACGCCGACGATGCGGCGGGGTTGATGGCGTTTTTGCTTGAGGCTGATCGACGCGGTGTGGCGCTGGATGACGTCTACATCGGTGTGGACGATGCGCCTGCGCCGCTAGCCGAAGTGGTGGACTGGTTGCGTGAGTATCTGGGTGTGACCGAATGGGCCGAAGACGCGAGCGTGCGCCGCACTGGCAGTAAGCAATGCAGCAATGCTCGGGCGAAAGCCTTGGGCTGGACGCCGAAGTACCCAAGCTATCGCGAAGGTTATGCGGCGATTCTCGAAGGCCGCTGCTGACTTCCAGACCCCGCTAACCAAATGTGGGAGCGAGCTTGCTCGCGATTGAGGCCCTAACGTTCAACATCATCGTTGACTGTTAGCCCGCCATCGCGAGCAAGCTCGCTCCCACATTGGTTTTGCGTTGGCTTTAAGGCCGGGTTACTGCTTTTCCAGCAACCACTTGCGATCACCCGGGGTGAACTGCGGCATTTCATCCGCCTGTGCGGTGTTCACGGCCTGGAGGATTTCCAGTTCCTTGCCCTTGCGCGCAAAGATCCAGGTGTTGCCCTGACCATTCGCCTGTAGCCACATGTTGTCATTGCCGCCGCTCATCGACGCGCAATCACCGGCCAGGCACAGGGCATAGCGATCCGCCCCCGGCAGACCTGCAACCTGGCCGTCAGCCTGGAATTGCACGGTATTGCCTTCACCGGGACCGCTGACGACTTTCCAGCTACCGCCCATGTAGGCCGAATACAGTGCGCGTTCAAAACTGGCACCCATCGGTGCGCCGTCCGGCACAGGAATCAGTGCGCGGTCGAAGACCTGTTCTGGTTCGTTGTCGCTGGCGACCTGGCTCAGTTGCTTGCCGTCACGCTTCAACTCACTACCCGAGCTGCCATAAAAGTCGATTTTCCAGGCGCCGGACTCTTCGCCCAGCAGCTTGCCGTCGACATTTTCAAAACCGTTGGTGTAGCGGGCCTGGCCGGCCTTGGTGTTGACGTCCCATTCCAGGTTCGGACCATAGGCCTGGAGCGCTTCGCGCAGGGGGCCGCCTTTGGCTGCTGCATCGATCGCCACTTGATTGATCCAGGTGCCGCTGATGTCACGGTCGGCAGGGTTGCTGGCACAACCGCCCAAGAGTAGGGCGACCAGCGAGAGAGCTAGCGCTTGGCGCATGGTGGAATCCTTTCAGAAACGGAGTCGGCGCAGCCTCAAAAAGCTGCGCCGGATGTATTACTCGATGACCAGAATGGCATCCATTTCAACCTGCGAACCCTTTGGCAGGGCTGCTACGCCGATGGCGGCGCGGGCAGGGTAAGGCTGGTCAAAGTACTTGCCCATGATCTCGTTGACCTTGGCGAAGTGGCTCAGGTCGGTGAGGAAGATGTTCAGTTTGACGATGTCCTTGAACGAACCGCCAGCGGCTTCAGCCACGGCTTTGAGGTTCTCGAACACCTGCACGGTCTGGGCTTCGAAGCCTTCTACCAGTTCCATGGTTTTTGGGTCCAGAGGAATTTGACCCGACATGTAAACGGTGTTGCCGGCCTTGATCGCCTGGGAGTAAGTGCCGATGGCGGCCGGGGCCTTGTCGCTGGTGATAACTGTTTTGGTCATGAATAGCTCCTTGTAATGAGTGGCTTACGCACGCATGCGAGTGATGCGAATCACCCCGGTCAGGGCGCGCAGTTTCTTGATCACGCGGGCCAAGTGCACGCGGTCGTGCACGCTGACCACCAGTTGGACCACGCTGATGCGACCATCGCGTTCGTCCATGCTGATTTTTTCGATATTGCCGTCGGCCGCGTTGACGCTGCTGGCCAGCAGAGCGATCAGGCCGCGCTGGTGTTCCAGCTCGACGCGCAGCTCGACATTGAATTCGCCGGTGACATCCTTGGCCCACGAGAGCTGGATGCATTTTTCCGGGTTGTGGCGGATTTCGCTGATGTTGCGGCAGTTGTCCAGGTGCACGACCATGCCTTTGCCCGCAGACAGGTGGCCGACAATCGGGTCGCCCGGGATCGGTGTGCAGCACTTGGCGTAACTGAGGACCAGGCCTTCAGTGCCACGAATCGCCAGCGGGCCTTCCGCGCTTGGCAGCTGCTCGCCTTCGCCAAGCAGTCGGCGGGCGACCACGTATGCCATGCGATTGCCCAGGCCGATGTCTTCGAGCAAGTCTTCGATCAGTTCGAGACGGTACTCGGTGAGCATCGCTTTGACGCGCTCGGCCGCGACTTTCTCCAGCGAGCTGTCGAAGCCATTCAGCACTTTGTTCAGCAGGCGTTCGCCGAGGCTGATGGATTCGGAGCGGCGTTGCAGTTTCAGCGCATGGCGGATGTGCGTCCGCGCCTTGCCGGTGACCACGAAGTTGAGCCACGCCGGGTTCGGCCGCGCGCCGGGGGCGCTGACGATCTCGACCGTGGAGCCGCTTTGCAGCGGTTCGGACAGCGGTGCGAGACGTCGATTGATCCGACAGGCAATGCAGCTGTTGCCCACGTCGGTGTGCACCGCGTAAGCGAAGTCGACCGCCGTGGAGCCTTTGGGCAGCTCCATGATCCGGCCTTTGGGCGTGAACACGTAGACCTCGTCCGGGAACAGGTCGATCTTCACGCTCTCGATGAATTCCAGCGAGTTGCCGGCCCGTTGCTGCATCTCCAGCACGCCTTTGACCCACTGGCGGGCGCGGGCATGAGTACCTTTTGGCTGCTCATCGCCACTGGATTTATAGAGCCAATGGGCGGCGATGCCGTTGTTGGCCATCTCTTCCATTTCGCGGGTGCGGATCTGGATCTCGATCGGAACGCCGTGCATGCCGAACAATGTGGTGTGCAGCGACTGGTAGCCGTTCGCCTTGGGGATCGCGATGTAATCCTTGAAGCGCCCCGGCAACGGTTTGTACAAATTATGCACAGCACCCAGCACGCGGTAGCAGGTATCGACCTTGTCGACGATGATCCGGAACGCATAGACGTCCATGATCTCGTTGAAGGCCCGACGCTTGCCGCGCATTTTCTTGTAGATGCCGTAGAGGTGTTTCTGACGACCGCTGACCTCGCCCTGAATGCCGTCGATGGCCAGGCAGTGGCTGAGTGATTCTTCGATCTTGTTGACGATTTCCTTGCGGTTGCCCCGGGCGCGTTTGACCGCCTGGTTGATCCGTGCGGAACGCATCGGGTGCATCGCCTTGAAGCCGAGGTCTTCGAATTCTATGCGGATGGCGTGCATGCCCAGCCGGTTGGCGATGGGCGCATAGATTTCCAGGGTTTCCTTGGCGATTCGTCGGCGTTTTTCGCCGGACAGGACTTCCAGGGTCCGCATGTTGTGCAAGCGGTCGGCGAGTTTGACCAGGATCACGCGAATATCGCGGGCCATGGCCATGGCCATTTTCTGGAAGTTTTCAGCCTGGGCTTCGGCCTTGGTCTCGAAGTTCATCTGGGTCAGTTTGCTGACCCCGTCGACCAGTTCGGCCACGGTTTCGCCGAACTGCGCTTGCAGCGCTTCCTTGGCAATACCGGTGTCTTCGATTACGTCATGCAGCATCGCAGCCATCAGGCTCTGATGGTCCATGTGCATGTCGGCAAGAATATTCGCAACCGCAAGTGGGTGCGTGACGTACGCCTCGCCGCTACGGCGGCGCTGGCCATCGTGGGCTTGTTCGGCGTAGAAGTACGCTCGGCGGACCAGGTTGACCTGGTCCTTGCCGAGGTAGGTCGATAAGCGATCGGCGAGGGCGTCTATGCTCGGCATGATGAAACCTGCCGTTCGCTGTGACCCCGCGCCGTGCTACGTCGACCAGGCATGGCTTAGACTGCCTCGTTGGACTCGTCCTCGAACGCTGCGAACAGCGGTTCGTCTTCGACGATTTCAGCGTTGGCGATGAACTCGTAGCTCATCAGGCCTTCAGCGATTTCACGCAAGGCTACAACGGTAGGCTTGTCGTTTTCCCACTGAACCAGTGGCTCTTTGCCGCCGGTGGCCAGTTGACGGGCACGCTTGGTAGACAGCATGACCAGCTCAAAGCGGTTTTCCACGTGGTTTAGGCAATCTTCAACGGTTACGCGGGCCATGGTATTCCTCGGAGCGAATGCAATATGCGCGCTGCCCGGTTGGGCGAGCGGACTCAACAGTTTAAAAAATCACCAGCGATTAGGGAAGCGCTGATTTTTTGACCAAGCTCTTCGACGCGCTGCAAGTGCCAATGTAAAGCCCTTGCAGCGGTTTTGGGAAGTGCTGTTTAGCCGAGCAATTCGGCCAAAAGTTTTCCGTTACGCTGCTGCTGGCGCTTCTGATGCAGCTGATTGGCACGGAAAATCGCCTGCAAATCGCGCAGTGCGTGGGCGAAATCGTCGTTGATGATCAGGTAATCGTAGTCGACGTAGTGACTCATCTCGCTGACGGCTTCGCGCATCCGGCCTTCGATGATCTCGTCGCTGTCCTGGCCGCGATTGGTCAGGCGCTGGTGCAAGGCTTGCAGGGACGGCGGCAGAATGAAGATCGAACGAGCCTGGGGCATCAACTTGCGCACTTGCTCGGCGCCCTGCCAGTCGATTTCCAGAATCAGGTCGTGGCCTTCGTCCAGGGTCTGCTGCAAATGGCTTTGCGAAGTGCCGTAGAGATTGCCGAACACTTCGGCGCGCTCGAGGAAATCCCCATGCTCGATCATCTTGACGAACTCGCTGCGTTCGACGAAGTGATAGTTCACGCCGTTCACTTCACCGGGGCGCATGGCGCGGGTGGTGTGGGAGACGGAGACGCGGATCTCCTGATCAGCGTCGGTCAGGGCCTTGACCAGGCTGCTCTTGCCCGCGCCCGAAGGTGCGGAAATGATGTACAGGGTGCCGGTGCTGTGGGTCATGTGGGGTTTGCCTTACTCAATATTCTGCACTTGTTCGCGCATCTGCTCGATCAACACCTTGAGGTTGACCGCCGCCTGGGTGCTGCGCGGGTCGAAGGCTTTGGAGCCCAGTGTGTTGGCTTCGCGGTTGAGCTCTTGCATCAGGAAGTCCAGGCGCCGACCTGCAGCGCCACCGGATTTGAGCACCCGGCGAACTTCGATGATGTGAGTGCTCAGGCGATCCAGTTCTTCGGCGACGTCGCTCTTTTGCGCGAGCATGACCATTTCCTGCTCCAGCCGCTGCGGATCCATCTCGGCCTTCATGTCGGCGAAGCGGTCGAGGACCTTCTGGCGCTGGGTTGCAAGCATCTGCGGGACCAGTTCACGCAGGGTCACCACGTCTTCTTCAATGGAGGTCAGGCGATCGTTGATCAACCGCGCCAGCTCCGCGCCTTCGCGCTCGCGGCCGGCCTTGAGTTCTTTCAGGCCTTCGTTGAACAGCGCCAGGGCTTCGGCATTCAGGGCTTGCGGGTCGGTCGCGTCGCCCACCAGCACGCCGGGCCAGGCCAGGACTTCCAGCGGGTTCAGCGCGGCCGGATTTTTGATCAGGCCGGCGATGGTCTCGGCGGCGGCGACCAATTGCGCAGCGCGCTCGCGGTCCACTTGCAGTGGTTTGTCGGTATTTTCTTCGGTGAAGCGTAGGGTGCATTCAAGCTTGCCCCGGGAGATTCCCTGGCGCAGCGCTTCGCGGACCGCGCCTTCGAGGTCGCGAAAGGACTCAGGCAGACGCAAATGCGGCTCCAGGTAGCGGCTGTTGACCGAGCGCAGTTCCCAGCTCAGGGTGCCTTGGGCGCCGGCTTTCTCGACGCGGGCGAAGGCGGTCATGCTGTGCACCATGGAGGTACCTCGCAATGCAGGTTCATGCGTTACCAAAGGTTTCGCAGGCCTGATCTATATGAATTTAAGCCCAGAGGCAGCAAAGGCGCAGGATTGTAGCGCAGTGGGGCGAATGCGCCCAAACACACGGTGTGACAAAGGGCTGCAGGCCGTCGGCAAAGCGCTGTTCAGGGCCTTCAGTCGTCGGGGGATTTTTTTAGAAGTGCCCACTCATGGCCCTGCGGCTCTATAATGCTCCGCAGTTTTCCGTCCCCCGTACAGGTATTCCCTATGAAACGTCCAAGTGGTCGCGCTGCCGATCAGCTCCGCTCGATCCGCATTACCCGCAACTACACCAAACACGCCGAGGGATCTGTACTGGTCGAGTTCGGTGATACCAAAGTCATCTGCACCGTCAGCGTTGAGAACGGCGTGCCGCGTTTCCTCAAAGGTCAGGGCCAAGGCTGGTTGACCGCTGAATACGGCATGTTGCCGCGCGCCACTGGCGAGCGTAACCAGCGTGAAGCGAGCCGCGGCAAGCAAGGCGGCCGCACCCTGGAAATCCAGCGTCTGATCGGTCGTTCCCTGCGCGCTTCGCTGGACATGTCCAAGCTCGGCGACGTCACCCTGTACGTCGACTGCGACGTGATCCAGGCTGACGGCGGCACCCGCACCGCGTCTATCACCGGCGCCATGGTTGCACTGGTCGATGCCTTGAAAGTGATCAAGAAGCGCGGCGGCCTGAAAGGCGGCGACCCGCTGAAGCAAATGATTGCTGCCGTATCGGTGGGCATGTACCAGGGTGAGCCGGTACTTGACCTCGACTACCTGGAAGACTCGGCCGCCGAGACCGACCTGAACGTGGTGATGACCAGCACTGGCGGCTTCATTGAAGTCCAGGGTACTGCCGAAGGCGCACCATTCCAGCCGGAAGAGCTGAACGCTATGCTTGAGTTGGCGAAGAAAGGCATGACCGAAATCTTCGAACTGCAAAAGGCTGCGCTGGCCGACTGATCGGACTGCTTCACGCAAGGAGGACGCCATGAGTGACGAGCAACAGCTGCTTCCCACACCGAGCAAAGAGGTTCGGCAGTGGGCAATGTTTTGTCACCTCTCGGCGTTTCTCGGTGTCTGGTTGCCGTTTGGTCACCTGATTGGGCCGTTGATACTCTGGCAGTGGAAGCGTGAAACCGATCCTTTCATCGACGCCCAAGGCAAGGAAGCGCTGAACTTTCAGATCACCGTGGCCCTGGTCTCGGGTATCTGTTACCTGCTTATGCTGGTGTTGATCGGTTTTGCGCTGCTGCCGCTGGTACTGATCGGGGCGATGGTGCTGGCCATCATTGCCGGGCTCAAGTCCAATGAAGGGGTGCCTTATCGCTATCCCTTCACTTGGCGGTTGGTGAAATAAGCAGCATCACCAATCCCCACAGGTTTTTTCAGCGCGCACAAAAAAGCCGACACTGAAGTCGGCTTTTTTGTGTCTGCGAAAAGACGCTTTAGATGGTCAGCGTCCAGTCGTAATCCACGATCAGCGGTGCGTGCTGCGAGAACCGTGGCTGACGAGGCAAGCGCGCGCTACGTACGAAACGGCGCAGGCCCGGGGTCAGTATCTGGTAGTCGAAACGCCAACCGAGGTTGAGCATTTCAGCCTGTTCGTTATCCGGCCACCAGCTGTACTGGTCACCTTCACGGCTGACTTCACGCAGGGCATCGACATAGCCCATGTTGCCGACAATCTCGTCCATCCAGGCACGTTCAGGTGCCAGGAAGCCCGGGGATTGCTGGCTGTCACGCCAGTTTTTGATATCCAGCTTCTGTTGCGCCACGTACAGCGAGCCACAGTAAATGTACTCGCGACGTTTGCGTCGCTGTTTATCCAGATAACGGGCGAAATCGTCCATTAGCTTGAACTTCTGGTTCAAGTCTTCATCGCCGTTCTGCCCCGAAGGGAGCAGTAAGGTCGCGATGCTGACCTTGTCGAAATCGGCTTGCAGGTAGCGCCCGTAGCGGTCGGCCGTCTCGAAGCCGAGACCGCTGATGACTGCCTTCGGTTGCAGCCGCGAATACAAAGCCACGCCACCTTGGGCGGGAACTTCGGCTTCGCAGGCATAAAGGAAGTAGCCATCCAGTTGGAAGGCTGGATCGTCCAGTTCAAAGGCGGAGGCGCGGGTGTCCTGCAGGCAGATGACGTCGGCATTCTGTGCTTGCAGCCAACTGAGCAACCCTCGCTCCACTGCAGCCTGAATACCATTGACGTTCACACTGATGATCCGCATAAATGGCCCCAAAAATCGCGTGCGTGTATGATACACGGCGTCAACCTAATTAGCTAAATCCGTGGTATTTGGGGTTTTTTTCATGCAAGCGTATCAGCGCGATTTCATTCGTTTTGCCATCGATCGCGGCGTTTTGCGCTTCGGCGAGTTCACCCTGAAGTCCGGACGCACCAGTCCTTACTTCTTCAATGCCGGCCTGTTCAACTCGGGTTCGGCCCTTGCACAGCTGGGTCGTTTCTACGCGGCAGCCATCATCGAGAGCGGTATTTCGTTCGATGTATTGTTTGGTCCGGCGTACAAAGGCATCCCTTTAGCGGCGACCACCGCAGTGGCCTTGGCCGAGCATCATGACCGTGATTTGCCATGGTGCTTCAACCGCAAGGAAGCCAAGGCTCACGGCGAAGGCGGCAGCCTGGTCGGCGCACCGTTGACCGGCGACGTGCTGATCATCGACGACGTGATCACCGCTGGCACTGCCATCCGCGAGGTGATGCAGATCATCGCTTCGCAGGACGGCGCCAAGGCGGCGGGTGTGCTCATCGCCCTGAACCGTCAGGAGCGTGGCAACGGCGAGTTGTCGGCCATCCAGGAAGTGGAGCGTGACTTCGGCATTTCTGTGATCAGCATTGTTTCGCTGAACCAGGTGCTCGAATTCCTGGCTGACGATCCGCAGCTCAAACAACACCTGCCGGCGGTTGAAGCCTACCGCGCGCAGTTCGGCGTCTAACGTAAAGGCCTGTTTTTACAGGGCCTTTTTCATCTGGCGATTAACGCAGGCTGCGCCATTTCGCACACAGGCGCAGGGTTAACCGGGCGTTGAACAGCGCAAACACCATCAGTGCAAACACAACCATCACGTAAAGTGTGCGATCCACGTCAAAGTCCCAAAGATCCAGCGTGCTGCTGGCCATGATTTTCACGGCGGCAGGCAAGTTGACGTAAAACAGCGCCAGGAAGGCGCTGGTCAGAGGGAGGGCGCAGGCGAACAAAACGTTCGTTACCTTTTTTCGGCTACGTTTTCTGGCGAGCGGGCCAGGTTGGCTTTCATCCAGCTCCAGTGCTTCATGCAGCCTCGACCACGCCAGGTTGAACATGAAGGTGGTCAAGGTCAGCAGCAATCCACTGACCGCCACGATGTCACTGAACGGCATTGATCCCCAGCGTTGCGCAGAGCAGGTCGTGGGAATCCTCGCTAATCTCGAACTGCCCGGCGCTGCCTTTACGTTTTGTGATGGGTTTGAAGGTCGGCTCGTTCTGTGTGATCAGCATGTTCAGCTCATCACGAATGACGTCCGAACTGATCACCACCAGGTACACCGTCTGTGCATGTTCCGCAGACTCGATCACGGCTCGCATGCTGTGCTGCAGAATATCGTCCAGCTGATTACGAAAGCGCGAAACCGTGTTTTTCAGCAGGGTTTTGCTTTGGCTCTGGGTCAGCTGAAAAATCGTCGATATCTGAGATTCGGTCGGCAATGTCTGCCCGAAGTAGCTTTGAATCAGATACAGCAAGCGATCCTGTTTCGCTTCATCGGCCCGACTCGGCATGCCGCCTTCTACCAGCATTTTCAAGTATTCGGTCAGGCTCGCCTTGGCGATACGTTGTAAGGCATGAGCGATTTCGCTGTCGGATATCTTCAGGGTCTTTTTGACCGGCTCCTTCTGCTCCTGCTCGAAAGCCTGGGCGTCGATCGTGAACGAGATCTGCATGGCTGAGACTCCCGTGATCACTTACCGGATTTCGGATAAGGGTCGTCCGTTGCGTCTCCTTGGCCGCTGAGGATTTTCCAGCCGTTTTGTACGTGCATTGAATCCAGGCGTTGCGGGCAGGGCGGCAAGGATTTTTTCGATTGGTTGGAATACTCGTAGCCGCAGTCGGCGCATTCGTAGGTGCCTGCGGAAACGTCGCTGCCGTTAGGTGCGTAAATTTTTTGCATGGGGTAGCTCTCCTGTGGATACAGGGAAGATCCTATGCGGATTAATGCTGGCGGGATGTCGGACGTTTCGCTGAGTCAGGTCGGACGTTTCCGGTAGACATAAAAAAGATCGCAGACTTCGTCAGCTCCTACGGAATATTCGTACATCCATAGGTGCTGCTGAAGGCTGCGATCTTTTGACGTTCTTGAATCAGTGACGCTTGCGATTGCTGATCAAGGTACCCACACCGGTGTCGGTGAAGATTTCCAGAAGAATCGCATTCGGCACCCGGCCATCGATGATCAATGAGCTGCCCACGCCGCCTTGCACCGCTTCCAGCGCGCAACGGATCTTTGGCAGCATGCCACCGTAGATGGTGCCGTCAGCGATCAAGTCGTCGACCTGTTGGGTGGTCAGGCCGGTCAGGACCGTGCCCGACTTGTCCATCAGGCCGGCGATGTTGGTCAGCAACATCAGCTTTTCAGCTTTCAGCGCTTCGGCGACTTTACCGGCCACCAGGTCGGCGTTGATGTTGTACGACTCGCCGTTGGCGCCGACACCGATTGGCGCGATCACCGGGATGAAGTCACCTTTGACCAGCAGGTTCAGCAGGTCGGTGTTGATGCCGACCACTTCACCGACCTGGCCGATGTCGATGATTTCCGGTTGAGTCATCTCCGGCGTCTGGCGAGTGACGGTGAGTTTCTTCGCACGAATCAGCTCGGCATCTTTACCGGTCAGGCCGATGGCGCTGCCACCATGACGGTTGATCAGGTTGACGATGTCCTTGTTCACCTGGCCGCCGAGGACCATTTCCACCACGTCCATGGTTTGCGCGTCAGTCACGCGCATGCCATCGATGAAGTGGCTCTCGATCGACAGACGCTTGAGCAGGTCGCCGATTTGCGGGCCGCCGCCGTGAACCACCACCGGGTTAATGCCGACGGCTTTCATCAGCACGATGTCGCGGGCGAAGCCGGTTTTCAGCTCCTCGCTTTCCATCGCGTTGCCGCCGTATTTGATCACCAGCGTCTTGCCGACATAGCGGCGAATGTAAGGCAGCGCTTCGGACAGGACCTTGGCGGTGTTGGCGGCGGCTTCGCGTTCGAGGGTCATTCAGGGCTCCGGGTGCTTCAGAAGATCAAAACGGTAATTGGAGATCAGGTGCAACACGCTTCAACTGGACTTTGAATACGTCCTTGATGCGCTGCAATTCCGCCTCGTCATCGGCCTCGAAGCGCAGCACCAGCACCGGTGTGGTGTTGGACGCGCGCACCAGGCCCCAGCCTTTGGCGTAGTCGACTCGCACGCCGTCAATGGTGGTCAGGTCGGCGCCTTCGCCCCACTTCGCGTCGTGCAGAGCATCAATGATGCTGAATTTGCTCTCTTCGGTCACATGGATATTGATTTCCGGCGTAGAAATATCGTTCGGGAAGGTCGCAAACAGCTCTTCCGCGGTGGATTTTTCTTTGCTGAGGATCTCCAGCAGACGAGCGGCGCTGTAAATGCCGTCGTCGAAACCGAACCAGCGCTCCTTGAAGAAGATGTGGCCGCTCATTTCGCCGGCCAGCAGGGCGCCGGTTTGTTTCATTTTCTTTTTGATCAACGAGTGACCGGTCTTCCACATTAGCGGGCGACCGCCGTATTCCTTGATCAATGGCGTCAGGCGTCGGGTGCATTTGACGTCGAAGATGATTTCCGCGTCAGCATTGCGCGCCAGCACGTCGCGGGCGAATAGCATCAGCAGACGGTCGGGGTAAACGATGCTGCCGGTGTTGGTCACCACGCCGACGCGGTCGCCGTCGCCGTCGAAAGCCAGGCCCAGGTCAGCGTTGGTTTCCTTGACCTTGGCGATCAGGTCCACGAGGTTTTCAGGCTTGCCTGGGTCCGGGTGGTGATTCGGGAAGTTGCCGTCGACGTCGCAGAACAGCGGGATGACTTCGCAGTTCAGGGCTTCGATCAGTTGCGGGGCGATCACGCCGGCCGCGCCGTTGCCGCAGTCGACCACGACTTTGAGGCGACGAGCCAGTTTGATGTCCTGGACGATTTCGGTGTTGTAGCGGTCGAGGATCTCGACCTGGGTGACGCTGCCCTTGCCGCTGCTCAGGTTGTTGGTCTTGAGGCGTTCGTGCAGGGCCTGGATCTGTTCGTTGGCCAAGGTGTCGCCAGCGATGACGATCTTGAAGCCGTTGTAGTTCGACGGGTTGTGACTGCCGGTGAGCATGACGCCGGATTTGCCTTCCAGCACGTTGGCGGCGTAGTACAGCGCTGGTGTTGGCACCAGGCCGACGTCGCTGACGTGGCAACCGCTGTCGGCGAGGCCTTTGATCAGTTGCTCCACCAATTCCGGGCCGGAGAGGCGACCGTCACGGCCAACGGAAACGTTCGGTTCGTCCTGGGCCAGGCTCTGGGAGCCGATGGCGCGACCGAGCCAATAAGCGGTTTCAGCGTTCAAGAATTCCGGGACGGTGCCGCGAATATCGTAGGCGCGGAAGATGCTGTCGGGGAACTTGGGTGCGACTTGGGCTGGGGTGCTCATTACTGGAAATGCTCCATCTCGAAGGGTGGTTGGACCTGCTGCGAAGAACTCGTCGGCAGGCTCAAACTGAAGGGTATGACGGCGTTTTCCACTGAGAGTTCGTGGTGTGTAAAGGCCATGACCCCAACATTAGCGAGCGATTGGCTGGCCAATGCCTTGATTTTGGGCGGTAAACCTTCCAGATGAGGCTAGTGCAATTTTCATCATCCAGCGCACTTGGCTCCCGCTTTCCCTGTAGGAGCTGCCGAAGGCTGCGATCTTTTGATCTTAAAAACGAAAATCAAAAGATCGCAGCCTTCGGCAGCTCCTACAGGGAGGGCTTCAGCGGATCAATGGCTACCAGAATGCCCGAAACCGCCGGCGCCGCGTTCGGTTTCAACGAACTCTTCGACCATCTCGAAGTGCGCTTGAACGACCGGCACCAAAACCAGCTGGGCCAAACGCTCGCCCACCACCATGTTGAAGTCGGTCTGGCCACGGTTCCAGCACGACACCATCAGCGGGCCTTGATAATCGGAGTCGATCAGGCCGACCAGGTTGCCCAGCACGATGCCGTGCTTATGACCCAGGCCCGAGCGCGGCAGAATCAGCGCCGCCAGGCCTGGATCACCGATGTACACCGACAGGCCGGTAGGAATCAGCAGGGTTTCGCCCGGCTTGATGACGGTGTCTTTTTCCAGCATCGCGCGCAGGTCGAGGCCGGCGGAGCCTGGCGTGGCGTACTGCGGCAGCGGGAAGTCGGTACCGATGCGAGGGTCGAGGATCTTGGCTTGCAAAGCGTGCATGTAAATTAAACCTGGTTCAGACGTTCGGAGATAAAAGTGATCAGCTGGCGGGCAATCTTGCTCTTGCTGGTCTGGGCGAAAAGTGTGGCGTGTAGCTGGCGGTCGATCACGCTGCAGGCGTTTTCTTCGCTGTTGAAGCCAATGCTGGGGTTGGCGACGTCGTTGGCGACGATCAAATCGAGGTTCTTGTCTTTCAACTTGCGGGCAGCGTAATCGAGCAGGTGTTCGGTTTCAGCGGCGAAACCGACACTGAACGGTCGGTCAGGGCGGGTGGCGATGGTGGCCAGAATGTCCGGGTTACGCACCATCTGTAGCAACAAGCCGTCGCCGTTCGTAGGGTCTTTCTTGAGTTTCTGTGGGGCGACGACTTCCGGGCGGTAGTCCGCGACTGCCGCAGAAGCGATGAACAGATCGCAAGGGATCGCGGCTTCACAGGCGGCGAGCATGTCGCGGGCGCTGACCACGTCGATGCGGGTGACGCGATCTGGCGTTGGCAGGTGCACCGGACCGGTGATCAGCGTCACGCGGGCACCGGCTTCTACCGCGGCTTCGGCCAGGGCAAAGCCCATTTTTCCGGAGCTGTGGTTGGTAATGTAGCGCACCGGGTCGATGTTTTCCTGGGTCGGGCCGGCGGTGATCAGCACGTGTTTGCCGGTCAGCGCCTGACGCTGGAAGCAGTCCGCCGCACACTGGGCGAGGTCGGTGGCTTCGAGCATGCGGCCCATGCCGACATCGCCGCAGGCCTGGCTGCCGGAGGCCGGGCCGAAGGTTTTCAGGCCGCGGCTTTCGAGGGTTTGCAGGTTGGCCTGGGTGGCCGGGTCGCGCCACATGGCCTGGTTCATCGCCGGGGCAACGGCGACCACGGCGTCGGTGGCCAGCACCAGCGTGGTCAGCAGGTCGTCGGCAATGCCTTGGGCCAGGCGGGCAATAAGGTCCGCAGTGGCGGGGGCGATCAGCACCAGGTCGGCCCATTTGGCCAGCTCGATGTGGCCCATGGCAGCTTCGGCCTCCGGGTCGAGCAGATCGAGGTGGACCGGATGCCCGGACAAGGCCTGCATGGTCAACGGTGTGATGAACTCGCTGCCGCCGCGGGTCATGACCACGCGCACTTCGGCGCCCTGGTCGATCAGGCGGCGAACCAGGTCAGCGCTCTTGTAGGCAGCAATACCGCCGCCGACGCCCAGAACGATGCGTTTCCGATACAGCCGCTGCATAGGTCTGCCTTTCATTTCGTTGATGACTGCGTGGCGATACCCCCTCCCCAGGAGTGAAATCGCTCGCAAAAAAGATGGGCTACGATATCACAGCGACCGCTACGGAACAGCGGCGCCCACAGAGCAGGGAGGTGCTATGAGTATTCGCGATTGGCCAGCGGCGGAACGGCCGCGGGAGAGGTTGCTTGAGTTGGGCTCGGGGAGCCTTTCAGACGCCGAACTGCTGGCGATTTTTTTACGAACGGGCGTGTCGGGTAAAAGCGCGGTAGATCTGGCGCGACACCTGTTGAATCAGTTTGGCAGCCTGCGCTCACTGCTCGAGGCCGATCAAGCAGCATTCAGCAGGCAGTTGGGGCTCGGGCCGGCGAAATTCGCTCAGTTGCAAGCGGTCCAGGAAATGAGCCGGCGGCATTTGGCCGAACGTGCGCGCCAAAAATCGGCATTGGAGAATCCGCAGGCGGTTCGTGATTACCTGAAGTCGATGCTGCGCCACGAGCCTCACGAGGTGTTCGGCTGTCTGTTTTTGGATTCCAGGCATCAAGTGCTGACTTTTGAAGTGCTGTTTCGCGGATCCATCGACAGCACTAGTGTCTATCCGAGACAAGTGGTTAAACGGGCGCTGGCCCACAACGCCGCAGCGTTGATCCTCTGCCATAACCATCCGTCGGGTAATACCAATCCCAGTCAAGCCGACCGAGTGCTGACCAAGCGCCTGCAAGAGGCGCTGGACCTGATCGATGTGCGGGTGCTCGACCATTTCATCATCGGTGACGGCGATCCGCTGTCCATGGCCGAGTACGGGTGGATGTGACTGGGTACCGGAATTAACTGAGTCCCTTGTGGGAGCGAGCTTGCTCGCGATAGCGTCCCTTCAGTCACTGAATAGGGTGACTGACACGGCGCTATCGCGAGCAAGCTCGCTCCCACAGGTTTTGTGTCGGGTCGGACTACTTGAGGTTGACCTTCGAGTAATCCTGACGACCAAACGGGCTGACCGAGTAACCTTCGACGTCCTTGCGCGTCAGCGCGAAGGCGGTCGGGTGGGCCAGCGGCAGCCACAGTGCCTGCTGCTGGATCTGCGCCTGAGCCTGTTCGTAGAGCTTGGTACGCACACCTTGCTCGCCGGTGGTCTTGCCGGCGCTGATCAGCTTGTCCAGGTCCTGGTTGCAGTAGCGGGCGAAGTTAGTGCCGGACTTGACCGCGGCGCAGGAAAACTGCGGCGTGAGGAAGTTGTCCGGGTCTCCGTTGTCACCGGCCCAGCCCATGAACAACAGGTCGTGTTCACCGGCCTTGGCGCGGCGAATCAGCTCGCCCCATTCGATCACGCGAATCTCGGCCTGAATGCCGATTTCCGCGAGGTCCGATTGCAGCATTTGAGCGCTGAGGCTCGGGTTCGGGTTGAGCAGACTGCCGGAAGGTCGGGTCCAGATGGTGGTCTGGAAACCGTCCTTGAGCCCGGCCTTCGCCATGAGTGCTTTGGCTTTTTCGACGTCATGCGGATAACCCGGCAGGCCTTTGGCATAGCTCCAGGTGTTCGGCGGGTATGGACCGTTGGCAGGTTCGGCGGTGTCTTCGAACACGGCTTTGACGTAGTTGGCCTTGTCGAACGCGAGGTTGATCGCCTGGCGCACTTCAGGCTTGTCCAGCGGCGGATGCTGGCTGTTGATGCCGACGAACGCGGTCATGAAGGCGTCAGTCTTTTCCACTTTCAGGGTTGGTTCTTTCAGCGCTGCCTGCACGTCCAGAGGCTTGGGCGACAGGGCGATCTGGCACTCGTTGCGGCGCAATTTCTGCAAACGCACGTTGGCGTCCGGCGTGATCGCGAAGATCAGCGGATCTACCGACGGCTTGCCGCGGAAGTAATCAGCGTTGGCCTTGTAGCGAATCGAGGCGTCTTTCTGGAAGCGCGTGAAGATGAACGGCCCGCTGCCGATTGGCTGGCTGTTGAGCTTTTCCGGAGTGCCGGCCTTCTGCAGTTTGTCGGCGTATTCAGCGGAGTAGATCGAGGCGAAGCCCATGCTCAGCGTCGGGAGGAAGGTCGAGTCCGGGTGGTCGAGGGTGAAGCGCACGGTCATCGGGTCGAGCGCGTCGATCTTCTTGATCAGCGCCGGCAGTTGCATCGACTGGGCGTGTGGGAAGCCGCTTTGGGCGATTTTGTGCCAAGGGTTTGCCGGGTCGAGCATGCGGTCGAAGCTGAACTTCACGTCTTCGGCGGTCATGTCGCGCGACGGGCTGAAGTACTCGGTACGGTGGAATTTCACCTGCGGGTGCAATTTGAAGACATAGGTCAGGCCGTCGGGCGTGACTTCCCAGCTGTCGGCGAGGCTGGCGACCACTTTGCCGCTGGCGGTATCGAAGTCCACCAGACGGTTCATCAGCACGTCGGCCGAGGCGTTGGTGGTGGTCAGCGAGTTGTATTGCACCACGTCGAAGCCTTCCGGGCTTGCCTCAGTGCAAACGCTCAGAGCGGCGGCATGGGCCAATGGGCTCAGCAGAAGAGGGGCGAGCAACAGCGGTAGGGCAGCGAGGCGCATGGTCGGATTCCTTTACAGATCGAAGGCCCATCTGCAAGTGCAGTCTGGAAAAGGCTTACCCTAGTGGGCTCTTTTGCAAATGACTATCCCCTTTTTCATTTTAGGGGGACTATGTGCGCTTGTTTTCGGTGATGCGGGCCGAGGAAAACCCAGAATTGGTCGGTTGGCCGATTCTCTGCGACGAGCGGTCTTAATCGACCACAGCCTTTATCCAAGGCGCCCGGCGCCCGAAAAATGGGAAATTTATCAAGTCCGCGCACACGGAATGTTGTTGCTCTCCAGTCTTTCTGGTATAAAGCAGCGCTCTTTTCTAGGGGCCCGGTTCCTTCACTGTAGGTGTAGCCGGTAAGACCTCTAAAGAAACGCGGCGCCTGGCGCCAAATGACTGAGAGATTAAGCGGCCAACCCATGCCGGGTTGGGCATGTGGTTTTAGAGGGCTGAGGCATGTCGAGAGTATGTCAAGTTACCGGTAAGGGTCCGGTGACTGGGAATAACATTTCCCACGCAAACAACAAAACCCGTCGTCGTTTCCTGCCGAACCTGCAGCATCACCGCTTCTGGGTTGAAGAAGAGAAACGTTTCGTGCGTCTGCGCGTATCTGCCAAAGGCATGCGTATCATCGACAAGCGTGGCATCACTGTCGTGCTGGCCGAAATCCGCAAAGCTGGCAAGATCTAAGGGAGCTAATCATGCGTGAATTGATTCGTTTGATTTCGAGCGCCGGTACTGGTCACTTCTACACTACCGACAAGAACAAGCGCACTACTCCGGACAAAATCGAGATCAAGAAATTTGATCCGGTTGTTCGCAAGCACGTGATCTACAAAGAAGGCAAAATCAAGTAATTGATTTTTCCCTCTTACGAAAAAGGCCCGTATCGCGAGATACGGGCCTTTTTTGTTGCCTGTGGTTTTGTGTTGCTCTTCAGGGCCCCATCGTCGGAACGCCGCCCGGAGCAAGCTCGCTCCCACAGGTTTTGTGATCGACACAACTCCCCTGTGGGAGCGAGCTTGCTCGCGATGAGGGCGGCCCAGACAGCAAAAATCTTCAGGGTTTCTGTTCAAGCACCACATAGATCTTGCGGCACGGCTCCAGCACCTCCCAGGTGCCTCTGAACCCGGCCGGGATCACGAAGCGATCGCCCACGCGCAGGGTCTTGCCGTTGCCTTCGTTGTCGCGCAGCACTGAAACGCCCTGAACGATTTCGCAGTATTCATGCTCGGTGTAGTTCACATGCCACTGGCCGACTTCGCCTTCCCACACACCGGCGCTCATCTGGCCGCAAGGACTGTTGTAGTGGTTGTACACTGCTTGTTCAGGGTCGCCCTTGAGGACTTTCGCCGGGTCCGGCCGATAGCGATCGGGCTGGGTAGTGGTCTGGCTGAAGTCGACGATGTCCTGGATGCTCATTGTTGTAATCCCCCGTGATTGCGGCGCGAGTGGTTGGAAAGTCCAAAGTCTATGTTTATTAAAATGAACACCGCAAGGCCGTTTTCCGACCTTGTGTCAAATATATTGAAACAACCCCGGCCACTGGTTTAGGGTGGCGGTTGCCTTGGGCCGAAAAAGCAGGCTGGCCGGGCAGAATTCCTGAGGACGCCCGCGAAGACCGCGGGGCGCTCGTATTCAACAAGAGGAGGACACTCGTATGACCACCCTGACTCGTGCCGATTGGGAACAACGGGCTCGCGATTTGAAGATCGAAGGCCGCGCCTACATCAATGGCGAATACACCGATGCTGTCTCCGCCGAGACCTTCGAGTGCATCAGCCCGGTCGATGGTCGTCTGCTGGGCAAGATTGCCAGCTGTGACGCCGCCGACGCCCAGCGCGCTGTTGAAAACGCCCGCGCCACTTTCAATTCCGGCGTCTGGTCGCGCCTGGCGCCGACCAAACGTAAAGCCACCATGATCCGTTTCGCCGGCCTGCTGAAACAGCACGCCGAAGAGCTGGCCCTGCTTGAAACCCTGGACATGGGCAAGCCGATCAGCGATTCCCTGTACATTGACGTTCCAGGCGCGGCGCAAGCCCTGAGCTGGAGCGGTGAAGCCATCGACAAGATCTACGACGAAGTGGCCGCGACTCCCCATGACCAGCTGGGTCTGGTGACCCGCGAACCAGTCGGCGTAGTCGGCGCGATCGTGCCGTGGAACTTCCCGTTGATGATGGCGTGCTGGAAACTCGGCCCGGCGCTGTCCACCGGTAACTCGGTGATCCTCAAGCCATCCGAAAAATCCCCGTTGACCGCTATCCGCATCGCTGCGCTGGCCGTTGAGGCCGGCATCCCGAAAGGTGTGTTGAACGTCCTGCCAGGTTACGGTCACACCGTCGGCAAGGCCCTGGCCCTGCACAATGATGTGGACACCCTGGTGTTCACCGGTTCGACCAAAATCGCCAAGCAATTGCTGATCTACTCCGGCGAATCGAACATGAAACGCGTCTGGCTCGAAGCCGGCGGCAAAAGCCCGAACATCGTGTTCGCCGATGCGCCGGACCTGCAAGCTGCCGCTGAATCGGCTGCCGGCGCCATCGCCTTCAACCAGGGCGAAGTCTGCACCGCCGGCTCGCGCCTGC
Organism: Pseudomonas rossensis; assembly: GCF_039888995.1. Lineage (NCBI taxonomy): Bacteria > Pseudomonadati > Pseudomonadota > Gammaproteobacteria > Pseudomonadales > Pseudomonadaceae > Pseudomonas > Pseudomonas rossensis. The sequence goes on from NZ_JBBWCB010000007.1 coordinate 70,603, forward strand.
TGGTGGAGCGTTCGATCAAGGATAAATTCCTGCCGTTGGTGATCGAGGCCCTCAAAACCTGGAAGCCGGGCAACCCGCTGGACCCGGCAACCAACGTCGGCGCGCTGGTGGATACCCAGCAGATGAACACCGTGCTGTCCTACATCGAATCCGGCCACACCGACGGCGCCAAACTGGTGGCGGGCGGAAAGCGCATTCTTCAGGAAACCGGTGGCACCTACGTTGAGCCGACGATTTTCGACGGCGTCAGCAACGCGATGAAAATCGCTCAGGAAGAAATCTTCGGCCCAGTGCTGTCGGTGATCACTTTCGATACCGCCGAAGAAGCCATTGCGATTGCCAACGACACCCCTTACGGCTTGGCCGCAGCGGTGTGGACCAAGGACATTTCCAAGGCCCATCTGACTGCCAAGGCACTGCGCGCTGGTAGCGTGTGGGTCAACCAGTATGACGGCGGCGACATGACGGCCCCGTTCGGTGGCTTCAAGCAGTCCGGCAACGGTCGCGACAAGTCGCTGCATGCGTTCGACAAGTACACCGAGCTGAAGGCGACCTGGATCAAGTTGTAAATTTGTAGCGGCCCCGGTCATATCCGGGGCCAAGCACAACGAAGATCCCCTGTGGGAGCGAGCTTGCTCGCGATAGCGGTCTGACAGTCGACGTCAATGTTGAATGTGAAACTGCCATCGCGAGCAAGCTCGCTCCCACAGTGTTTTGTGTTGTACATAAAAATATCCACAGGAGCGTGGAAAATGCGTTGGGCGACTTATTTCGCCGTGTTGGCGTCTGTCTTGAGTGTCGGCCTGGCGCTGGGCGTCAGCATGCCGTTGGTGTCGTTTCGCCTGGAAGGCTGGGGTTATGGCTCGTTCGCCATCGGCGTGATGGCAGCGATGCCCGCCATTGGCGTATTGCTGGGGGCAAAGATCTCCAGCCATCTGGCCGCGCGTCTGGGCACGGCCAATCTGATGCGTTTGTGCCTGTGGGCCGGGGCTTTGTCCATCGGTTTGCTGGCGCTGTTGCCCAGTTATCCGATCTGGCTGGTACTGCGGTTGATGATCGGGGTGATCCTGACCCTCGTCTTCATTCTCGGCGAAAGCTGGATCAACCAGCTGGTGGTCGAACAATGGCGCGGGCGATTGGTGGCGCTGTATGGCAGCAGCTATGCGCTGAGTCAGCTGGCTGGGCCGTTGCTGCTTGGCGTTGTGGGCACCGAACACGATTACGGATTCTGGGTCGGCGTTGGTTTGCTGATAGCTGCACCATTCCTGTTGCTGGGTCGCAGCGGCGCACCGACCAGTGAAGCCTGCAGCGTGACCTTCAGCGACTTGCTGGGTTTTTGCCGTGGCCTGCCGGCGATTGCCTGGGCGGTGTCGCTGTTCGCAGCGTTCGAAGCGATGATCCTGACTTTGTTGCCGGTTTATTGCCTGCGTCAGGGCTTTACGACGGACATTGCGTTGGCGATGGTCAGCACGGTGGTGGTGGGTGATGCCTTGCTGCAATTGCCGATTGGCGCACTGGCTGATCGCTTGTCGCGACGTACGTTGTTCACCGGGTGTGCGGTGGTCCTGCTGATATCGAGCCTGGCCATCCCGTTGTTGATCGATACGTTGCTGATCTGGCCGTTGTGGGTGTTGTTCGGTGCCAGTGCCGGTGGCTTGTTCACCTTGTCACTGATCCTGATTGGCGAGCGCTATCGCGACGATGCACTGGTGCGCGCCAATGCGCATATCGCGCAGCTGTGGGGGATCGGTTGCCTGGTCGGACCGCTGGCGGCCGGTGCCGGCAGTCAGTGGATCAGCGGGCATGCGTTGCCGCTGCTGATGGCGGCCGGTGCGCTGGGGTTGGTGATTCTGCTGTCGCGCCAAGGCGCGTTTGGTGCGGTGCAACCCGCATAGATCAAAAGATTCAAGCTACAGCATCCGTTCCAGGCCGACGGCGGTGCTCATCCACGCATTGAAGCGCCGCCACCAGCTCCCGGGTTCCTTGGTCAGGGTGTGCAATTTGCCGTCATCTTCAGTGACCCAGACAATCTGGCCATTCTCAAGCTTGGCCTGATAACTCAGGGCCGGCGCCATGCCTTGAAACGCCAGTTCGCGCACGCGCGCGGCGAGTTCCGGGCTGTCCACCAGCACCCCGACTTCGGTGTTCCACAGCACTGAGCGCGGGTCGAAATTGAACGAGCCGATGAAAGACTTCTGCTGGTCGAAAATGATTGCCTTGCTGTGCAGGCTGGAATCGGAGCCGCGGTAAGACTTGCTGTAAAAGACATGCGGGCCGCTACCGCCGCCTTCGCCGGGCTGGCGACGCAATTCGAACAGCTGCACGCCATGCTCCAGCAATGCCTTGCGATACGGCGCGTAACCGCCATGCACCGCCGGCACGTCAGTGGCTTCCAGTGAGTTGGTCAGCATCTTCACCGACACTCCGGCATCGGCGCGGCCAGTCAAGTAAACCAGCCCCGGCTGGCCGGGTACGAAGTAGGCCGAAACCATGATCAGCTCTTTGCTGACGCCATTGAGCTCGGGCGCCAACTGCGTGGTCAGCAGCAACTGCGGGTCGGGCTCGCCGTCGGCCAGCACCTTGCTCGGCGCGTCCCACAGTGCCTGGTTCCAGGCCCAGATCAACTCCCGACGCCAGATTGCCAGACGCGGGTGAGTGGTGTAGGTCATCAACTGCTGATAGAGCGCGTGATTCTGTTTGCGCGTTTCCTGAAGCGATTCTTCCAGTCGGGTCCGGGTGTTTTCCAGGTCCCAGGCCGTCGGTTTGCTCGAGAGGAACTGGTCGATAGGCTTGCTCAGCGCACTGTTCCAGTATTGGTCGAAACTGTGCCCCAACTGCTCGGCAACCGGCCCGACACCGAGCATGTCGATGTCAGTGAAGTTCAGGTTGGGTTCGGCATCGAAGTACTCATCCCCCAGATTGCGTCCACCGACGATGGCCATGCTGTTGTCGGCCAGCCACAGCTTGTTGTGCATGCGCCGGTGTTGCTGCGACAGGTTGAGCAACCGTCCCGCCGTTCGTGTCACGCCGGTACTGCGGCCAAGGTGCAATGGGTTGAACACACGGATCTGGATCTGCGGATGTGCCGCCAGCGTGGCGATGATCCGGTCCAGGCCATCGCTGGTGGTGTCGTCGAGCAGAATGCGCACGCGCACACCGCGATCAGCAGCCTTGAGCAGTTCATCCACCAGCATCCGTGTGCTGATGCCGTCGTGAACGATGTAGTACTGCAAATCCAGGCTGCTTTGGGCGTTGCGGATCAGCTCTGCGCGGGCCGTGAAAGCTTCGGTGCTGTCGGAGAGCAGGCGGAAGCCGGATTTCCCTTCGTGGGGGGCAGCCTGAGCCTGAATCGAGCGACCGAACGCCGAGTCACTGGCGGGCAGCGCCTGGCTCGGTTCGCGCGGAACGTTGAACGTCGCACAGCCGCCGAGGAACGAGGCGAGTAACAGAAGAGCGAGCAGGGGCTGTCTGACTCTCACGTGGGATCGTTCCGATTGGCGGCAGGTGTCGGCATATGGACGCTGGATTCCCGAGAAAGGTCAGTCGGTGATGCAGTCGGTTTCCGCGAGCAGTTTGATCGCTGCGGCGCCGACCTTGCGCACCGCTTCTTCAATTTGCGGTGTTGGCTTGGCGGCGTAGTTCATCCGTAGGCAATTGCGGTATTTGCCCGAGGCGGAAAAGATGCTGCCGACGGCAATCTGTACGCCTTGGTCGTGCAACGCACGATTCAGTTTCAGGGTGTCGAAGCCCTCGGGCAGCTCGACCCAGAGCATGAAACTGCCCTGGGGGCGACTGGCTCGGGCACCGGCCGGAAAATAGCGGCTGACCCAATCGATCATCACGTCGCGATTGCGTTGGTATTGGGTGCGCATCCGCCGCAAATGCGGTTCGAAGTGCCCGGCCTTGAGAAATTCGGCAATCGCGATCTGCGGTTGCGGCGCCGTAGAGCCGGTGCTGATGTATTTCATGTGCAGCACCCGTTCCAGATACCGTCCCGGCGCCACCCAACCGATCCGCAGCCCCGGCGCCAGGGTCTTGGAAAATGAACTGCACAGCAGGACGCGGCCGTCCTCGTCGAAGGATTTGATCGTGCGCGGGCGCGGGTAGGTGTAGGCCAGTTCGCCATACACATCATCCTCGATGATCGCCACGTCGAAACGCTGTGCGAGTGTCAACAACGCGCGTTTACGCGACTCCGGCATGATGTAGCCCAGCGGGTTGTTGCAGTTGGGGGTCAACTGTATGGCCTTGATCGGCCATTGTTCCAAGGCCAGTTCGAGGGCATCGAGACTGATCCCGGTGAGCGGGTCGGTGGGGATTTCCAGGGCTTTCATGCCCAGGCCCTTGAGGGTTTGCATGGCGCCGTGAAAGCTTGGCGAATCCACGGCGACAATATCGCCCGGCTCGCAGATGGAGCGGATGCTGGTGGACAGCGCTTCGTGACAACCGGTGGTGATCACCAGATCGTTGGCGCTCAACTGGCAGCCGGAATCGAGCAGCAGGCGGGCAATCTGTTCGCGCAGTTCGAGGGTGCCGTAGATGTTGTCGTAGTACAGACCGGGCATGTCCTGTCGCCGGCTGATTCGCGCCAGGTTGCGCAGCAGCGGTTTCATGGTCGGCGTAGTGATGTCCGGCATGCCGCGACCCAGTTGCACGACATCTTTGCGCGGGACGGCGCGAATGAGTTCCAGCACCTGATCCCACTGGGAAATATCCACCGGCCGCTGCGCCGGGCGGCCTATGGCCGGAAGCTCCGGCAGTTCGCGCCCCACTGGTACGAAGTAGCCCGACTTGGGTTTGGGGGTCGCCAGGCCGCTGTCTTCGAGCACGCGATACGCCTGCTGCACCGTGCTCAGGCTGACGCCGTGTTCAACACTCAACGCCCGCACCGACGGCAGCCGGTCACCTGGGCGATAAAAGCCCTGTTCGATACGTGTGCCGAGTAGTTCGGCGAGGTTGACGTAAAGGGTCATGGCGCAGTCTCAGTGTGGGTGATTCGGTTAACCAGTACAGATTGGTCGAAAATAGGGGATTCAGACGCTGAAATGCAAAATCTGTATGGAGTTAATACAGTCTCGTTGAATCTGTAATGCTTTTTGCCGTCCACGCATCATGAAAGCTCTGGCTACCCAAGTAAACAGGAGCAATCAACATGAACGGCTTGAGCGATGTGCGGCTGACGTTACACAGTCAGGAACTGGCGGCAGGGCAAATCAACGGCGCACGCGAGGCGATGATGCGCAACGCACCGTCCGGCCTGAGTCGCTGGGGCCTGTTCTGGCATCGTCTGCACACGCGCAAGGTGTTGCTGGAGCTCACGCCCGAGCAGCTGAGGGATGTGGGGCTGAGTCGGGAGCAGGCACGGGAGGAGGGCTTGAAGCCGTTCTGGCGTCTGTGAGATGAAATGCGATCCCTTGTAGCAGCTGCCGAAGGCTGCGTCCGACTGCGCAGCAGTCGTAAACCAGGCGCCGCGGTTTGCCTGATTGCAGGATTTGCGACGGCTTCGCCGCCGAACGCTGCCTCGCGGTGCTCGTCAGCTGCTACAAGGGCGGACATGTCGCTGAATCAGGTTCAGACCAACTCTTTAAGCCGATGCCACAACATCCCCAACGCCAACAACGGCGAGCGCAAATGTTTCCCACCGGGAAAGGTAATGTGCGGAACCCGAGCAAACAGATCAAACCCACCACCCTGCTGCCCACTGATCGCTTCAGCCAACAACTTACCCGCCAAATGCGTGGCATTCACGCCATGACCGGAATAAGCCTGGGCGTAATACACATTCGGCTGATCCTTGAGCCGGCCGATCTGCGGCAGACGGTTGGCGCCGATGCCGATCATCCCGCCCCATTGATAGTCGATCTTGACCCCGGCAAGTTGCGGGAAAACCTCCAGCATCTTCGGCCGCATGTAGGCGGCGATGTCCTTCGGGTCGCGACCTGAATAATGGCAGGCGCCGCCAAACAGCAAGCGTCGGTCCGCCGAGAGCCGGTAGTAGTCCAGCGCCACCCGTTGATCGCAGACCGCCATGTTCTGCGGCAGTAGCGAGTGTGCCAGCGCTTCACTCAAGGGTTCGGTGGCGATGATGTAGCTGCCGGCGGGCAGCACCTTGCCGCTGAGTTCGGGATTGAGTTCATTGAGGTAGGCGTTGCAGCCCAGCACCAGCGTCTTGGCGCGGACCGAACCTTGGGCGGTATGGACCTTGACCTCGGGGCCATAATCGATGCGGGTGACTGCCGATAGTTCGAACAGCTTCACCCCCAACTGCTGCGCGGCGGCCGCTTCGCCCAATGCCAGGTTCAGCGGATGCAGGTGCCCTGATCCCATGTCGATCAAACCGCCGACGTAACGGTCGGAACCCACTACGGAATGCATTTCACTGGCTTGCAGCAGACGGGTTTCGTAACGGTAACCGAGACTGCGCAGCTCTTCGGCGTCCTCGGCAAAACCTTCGAGGTCTCGGGGTTTGTTGGCCAGATCGCAATAGCCCCACGTGAGGTCGCAAGGGATCTGAAAACGCTCGACGCGCTGTCGGACGATTTCCACCGCTTCCAGGCCCATGAGTTTCATCTGGCGCACGCCGTCCGCACCGACCACGTCAGTAAACTGATCGAGGCCATGGCCGACGCCACGAATCAACTGCCCTCCATTGCGTCCGCTGGCGCCCCAACCGATTTTGTGGGCTTCGAGCAGGATCACACTGAAGCCGCGTTCGGCCAGTTCGAGCGCCGTGTTCAACCCGGAGAACCCGCCACCGACCACGCACACGTCAGCCACCAGATCGCCTGTGAGCACCGGATGATCGGGCTGCGGCAGGCTGCTGGCGGCGTAGTAAGAAGCAGGATGCTGGTGGTTCGGGGCAGGTTGCTGAGCACGGGCATTCATGTGCGTGTTCCTGATTCTTGTGTTTAGAAAATTTGACGGAGCATAAGCCGGACCTTCGGGCACGGGCAACACTGGTCGGTTGGTGCTGTCTGGATCGGGGCTTTTGCGTCAGAATCCCGCTCTATTCCGCTTTTGGTTACCGCTTCGATGAGCTGCAACAGTCAGAAAATTCGCACGCTTCGGCAGCAGATTCCCTCGTTCGAGTGCGTGCCCGGCTGCCATGACTGCTGTGGGCCGGTGACCACTTCACCGGAAGAAATGTCCCGCCTGCCCCGCAAGACCCGCGCCGAGCAAGACGCTGCGATGGATGAGCTCAATTGCGTTCACCTCGGACCCAACGGCTGCACCGTGTATGACGAGCGGCCGCTGATTTGTCGGTTGTTCGGCACCACCAAGATCTTGCCGTGCCCGAATGGGCGGGGGCCGGTGGAGCTGATTCATCCGCGGGTCGAGAAGCAGATTCATGAGTACATGGCTTCTACTCGACAAGTGCTGGTTTAAGCGTCGCCAGTTTTGATCTTCAATCCGGAATCGGCAGATTCAAGCTCTCTTTCACCTCTTCCATCACGATGTAGCTCTTTGATTCGCGCACATGCGGCAGCTTGAGCAGGATGTCGCCCAGCAGTTTGCGGTACGAGGCCATCTCGGAAATCCGCGCCTTCACCAGATAGTCGAAATCCCCTGACACCAAATGGCACTCCAGCACGTGGGGAAGCTTCAGCACCGCGCGTCGGAACTCTTCGAAAGTATCGCCGGATTTGTAGTCGAGGCTGATCTCGACGAACACCAGAAGACTACCCTTGAGGTGCTGCGGATTGAGCCGGGCGTTGTAGCCCATGATGATTCCTTCGCGCTCCAGACGCCTGACCCGCTCGGTACACGGCGTGGTCGAGAGCCCGACCTTTTCCCCCAGCTCGGTGAAGGAGATGCGCCCGTCCGCTTGCAGGATCCGCAGGATGTTGCGGTCGATCTTGTCCAGCTCACGTTTGGTCTGAGTGTTGGTACGCATAGGGGATGCGCCTCCGTGAAAAGCGTTTTTGCCGAGAATTCTCGCCAAATATAGGCACTTATATAGTGAAAAGCACTGCCTAATCTTTTTTACACTGCGCACATCAATGCTCGACAACTACGAACGTCAGCGGCAAGCCGCGATGAGGAATATGAAAATGCGCGTTATGGTCTTGGGTAGCGGCGTCATCGGCACCACCAGTGCTTACTATCTGGCGCGTGCCGGGTTTGAAGTGGTGGTCGTGGACCGTCAGCCGGCCGCTGCCATGGAGACCAGTTTCGCCAACGCCGGGCAGGTTTCGCCGGGTTATGCCTCGCCGTGGGCTGCGCCGGGTGTTCCACTTAAAGCCATCAAGTGGCTGTTGCAGCGCCACGCACCGCTGGCGATCAAGGCCACCGCCGACATCGACCAATACCTGTGGATGGCGCAGATGCTGCGCAACTGCACCGCCAGCCGTTATGCGGTGAACAAAGAGCGTATGGTCCGCTTGTCCGAGTACAGCCGTGACTGCCTCGACGAATTGCGCGCCGAAACAGGCATTGCCTACGAAGGCCGCAGCCTCGGTACTACGCAACTGTTCCGCACCCAGGCTCAACTCGACGGCGCCTGGAAAGACATCGCCGTGCTGAAAGAGTCCGGCGTGCCGTTCGAACTGCTCGACCGCGCCGGCATTGCCCGCGTTGAGCCGGCGCTGGCCAGCGTCACCAACATCCTCGCCGGTGCCCTGCGCCTGCCGAACGACCAGACCGGCGATTGCCAGATGTTCACCACCCGCCTGGTCGAAATGGCTACCAAATTGGGTGTGGAATTCCGCTTCGACCAAGACATTCAGCGCCTCGACTACGCCGGCGACCGCATCAACGGCGTATGGATCGACGGCAAGCTGGAAACCGCTGATCGCTACGTGCTGGCCCTGGGCAGCTACTCGCCGCAACTGCTCAAGCCGCTGGGCATCAAGGCGCCGGTGTATCCGCTCAAGGGTTACTCCCTGACCGTGCCGATTACTAACCCGGCGATGGCCCCGACTTCGACTATTCTCGACGAGACCTACAAGGTCGCGATCACCCGTTTCGACAACCGCATCCGCGTCGGCGGCATGGCTGAAATAGCCGGTTTTGACCTGTCGCTGAACCCGCGTCGGCGCGAAACCCTGGAGATGATCGTCAACGACCTCTATCCTCAGGGCGGCGATCTGGCCCAGGCAAGTTTCTGGACCGGTCTGCGTCCGACCACCCCGGACGGCACGCCGATCGTGGGTGCTACGCCGTTCAGCAATCTGTTTTTGAACACGGGTCATGGCACGCTCGGCTGGACCATGGCATGCGGTTCCGGTCGCTTGCTGGCTGATCTGATGGCGAAGAAAACGCCGCAAATCAGCGCCGAAGGCCTCGATATTTCCCGTTATGGAAAAAAACTTCAGGAGTCTGCAAAACATGTCAATCCAGCGCCAGCTCACCAATGAGCGCATGAGCCAGATCGTAGTCCACAGCGGTACCGTGTATCTGGCAGGGCAGGTCGGCGACGATATGAACGCCGGGATTGAACAGCAGACCCGTGAAACGCTTGCCAACATCGAGCGTTTGCTGGATCTGGCCGGGACCGACAAGAGCCGTTTGCTGTCGGTGACGATTTACTTGAAAGACATTGATGCACACTTTGAAGGCATGAACGCGGTCTGGGACAAGTGGCTGCCAAAAGGCGTCGCACCGGCCCGTGCCACCGTTGAATCGAAGTTGTGCGAACCGGAAATCCTGGTTGAGCTGTCGGTTGTCGCCGCTCTGCCATAAACCCGTCAGAAAGATCCCTCTCCCGGTGCTACTGGCGGTTCACGCCGTCAGCCAGCGCCGGTTTTTCTTCCCATGACCGCCTAGAAGTCTGCCGCCATGCGTCCAGCCCGTGCCCTGATCGACCTTCAAGCCCTGCGTCACAACTACCAAATCGCCCGTGAAGTCACGGGGGCCAAGGCCCTAGCGGTGATCAAGGCCGATGCCTACGGCCATGGCGCGGTGCGTTGCGCCCAGGCACTGGAAGCCGAGGCGGACGGGTTTGCCGTGGCCTGCATCGAAGAAGCGTTGGAGCTGCGAGCCGCGGGCATTCGTGCGCCGGTGTTGCTGCTGGAAGGTTTTTTCGAGGTCGATGAGCTATCGCTGATTGTCGAGCATGACTTCTGGTGCGTGGTGCATTCGCTGTGGCAGCTCGAAGCCATCGAGAACGCTGCACTGAGCAAGCCGATCACGGTCTGGCTCAAGCTCGATTCGGGCATGCATCGGGTGGGCTTGCATCCAAAGGATTATCAGGCGGCCTATCAACGGCTGCTGGCCAGCGGCAAAGTCGCGAAGATTGTACTGATGAGTCACTTCGCCCGGGCCGATGAGCTGCACAGTCAGGCCAGTACCGAGCAGGTCGCGGTGTTCGAAGCGGCGCGCCAGGGCTTGTCGGCTGAGGTCAGCCTGCGTAACTCGCCGGCAGTGCTCGGTTGGCCGCAGATTCCAAGTGATTGGGTTCGCCCGGGCATCATGCTCTACGGCGCGACTCCGTTTGAAGAAGCCAACGCCGTGGCGTCCCGCCTGCAACCGGTGATGACCCTCGAATCGAAAGTGATTTGCGTGCGTGAACTGCCGGCCGGCGAGCCGATCGGTTACGGCGCCACATTCATCACCCAGAAACCAATGCGCGTGGGCGTGGTGGCCATGGGTTACGCCGATGGCTACCCACGTCAGGCTCCGACCGGTACGCCAGTGATGGTCGCCGGGCAGCGTAGCCAGTTGATTGGCCGGGTGTCGATGGACATGCTCTGCATCGACCTGACCGATGTGCCCCAAGCCGGCCTCGGTTCGACCGTCGAGTTGTGGGGCAAAAATATCCTCGCCAGTGACGTGGCGGCGGCTGCGGGCACGATTCCTTACCAGATCTTCTGCAACCTGCGCCGGGTGCCAATGCTCTATTCCGGGGCTTAGGTCAAAGCACGCCGACCGAAAGTCGCTTCGCCGAACAGGATTCAGGTCCAAGTGTTGTAAATACTGAACGCTGTCGCCATGATAACGCTCAATATTCCAACAACCTGAATCCCTGGAGGCTCCAGCATTGGACGTCGGTGAACGACTGCAATCCATCCGTAAGCTCAAAGGACTTTCCCAGCGTGAACTCGCCAAGCGCGCGGGCGTCACCAACAGCACCATTTCGATGATCGAGAAGAACAGCGTCAGCCCCTCGATCAGTTCGCTGAGGAAGGTACTGGGCGGGATTCCCATGTCCATGGTTGAGTTCTTTTCCGAAGAGATCCTGCAGGAAAAACCGACTCAGATCGTCTACAAAGCCAACGAGCTGATCGATATTTCCGATGGTGCAGTGACCATGAAGCTGGTCGGCAGGGCTCATCCGAGCCGGGCCATCGCGTTCCTCAACGAAATCTACCCGCCAGGCGCCGACACCGGTGATGAGATGCTCACCCATGAGGGCGAGGAAACCGGGATTCTGCTCGAAGGTCGACTTGAACTGGTGGTGGGGCTTGAAACGTTTGTGCTCGAAGCCGGCGACAGCTACTACTTTGAAAGTACTAAACCGCACCGTTTCCGTAATCCGTTCGATGCGCCAGCGCGACTAATCAGCGCAGCTACTCCAGCGAATTTCTAAGAAAAGAGGCGTCCCGCCAGCATTGCGCAGGTGCCCGAGTTGTTTTTCCGACACGCATAAGACCCCTTCGACTTTAGGGTTGTTTCAGTGTGGCGGGCTTACCGTTATACTTGCGCCCGCCTGCGAACCGTGGCCGTGGGCGTGACTAGCCACCATTGAGGGTGAACGCGTGAATCTAATTATGAAAATGCTGGCCGTACCAGCAACCGTATTGGCCCTTTGGGCAGTCAGCGCACAAGCTGCGACCAACGACGATATTGCTAAACGCCTTGAGCCAGTCGGCCAGGTTTGCGTTCAGGGTAAAGAGTGCAAGGGGATGGAAGTCGCTGCTTCGGCGGGTGGTGGTGATGCCAAAACCCCTGATTCCGTGATTGCAAAACATTGCAACGCTTGCCACGGCACCGGCCTGTTGGGCGCGCCGAAAGTCGGTGATGCGACAGCCTGGGGCGACCGCGCCAAGAAAGAAGGCGGCCTTGACGGCTTGCTGGCGAAGGCGATCTCCGGCGTCAACGCGATGCCGCCTAAAGGTACCTGCGCCGATTGCTCTGATGCAGATCTCAAGGGCGCCATCCAGAAGATGTCCGGGTTGAAATAAGCCTCCATCTTCAGCGAAAAAGCCGCTTGCGAGCGGCTTTTTTGTGCCCGCGATTTGCGCCTGGGACTATTCTTTGCAGCAAAGGCCCGGCAAGCCCGGTCCAACCCCAATTCACGGAATATAAGGGAGGATCAGATGGTGCAGCTGTGTTCTATCGAGCAAGCGGTCGATGATGTCTTGGCACGGTTGCCGGCGCATATCTACATGGGCCTGCCCCTTGGTCTGGGCAAACCCAACCACTTCGTCAACGCGCTGTTTCAACGCATCGCGCAGTTGCCCGAGCGGCAGCTGACGGTCTACACCGCCCTGTGCCTGGGCCGTCCTTCCTTGGGCGACGGTTTGCAAAAGCGTTTTCTTGAGCCCTTCATCGAGCGGGTTTTTGGCGATTATCCGGAACTGGATTTCCTGGCCGACCTGCATCGCGACAGCCTGCCGTCCAACATCCATGTTCAGCAATTCTTCATGCAGCCCGGCAGCCTGCTCCAAAGCGCACAGGCCCAGCAGGATTACGTCAGCAGCAATTACAGCCACGCCGCTCGAGACATCAACGCCGCCGGATTGAACCTGGTGGCGCAATTGGTGGCGAGCCACAGCGAGCACCCCGACCGCCTGAGCCTGAGTTGCAACCCGGACATCACCCTCGACCTGTTCCCCATGATCGCCAAGCGTCGAGCGGCGGGGGAGACGATCCTGCTGGTGGGCCAGGTGCACAACGATTTGCCGTACATGCCCGGCGATGCTGAAATCGGTATCGACACGTTCGACCTGCTGATCGATGAGAAGGACAGCACCACGCTGTTCTCCACGCCGAACATGCCGGTGGGTTTCCAGGATCACTTCATCGGGCTGCACGCCAGCACGCTGGTGCGCGACGGCGGCACCTTGCAGATCGGCATCGGCGCCATGGGTGATGCCCTGACCGCTGCGCTGCTGGCACGGCAGGCCGACAATGACGGTTACAAGGCGTTGCTGGCGGACGTGAATCTCAGCCAGTGGGCGCAACTCATCGACCGCGAAGGCGGCGTCGAACCCTTCACCAAAGGCCTTTACGGTTGCAGCGAAATGTTCGTCAACGGCTTGCTGGTGCTGGCCGACGCCGGGATTGTGCGGCGCAAGGTCTATCCGGATGTGCCGACCCAGCAACAGGCGAATGCCGGCACGCTGGATGAAGCCGCGCAGACTGACGGCATCTCGGTGCACGGTGGTTTCTTCCTTGGGCCGCGCAGTTTCTATGAGCGGTTGCGCGAGCTGCCGCACAGCAAGCGGCTCGAATTCAACATGACCCGCATCAGCTACATCAATGAGCTCTACGGTCAGGAAGAGCTCAAACGCTTGCAGCGCCTCGATGCGCGCTTCATCAACACCGTGTTCACCATGACCTTGCTGGGTGCAGGTGTGGCCGATCAGCTCGAAGACGGGCGAGTACTCAGCGGTGTCGGCGGGCAATACAACTTCGTTGCGCAAGGACATGCGCTGGAAGGGGCGCGTTCGGTGTTGCTCCTGCGCAGTTGGCGCGAATCGGGCGGTGAGGTCAGTTCGAACATCGTGTGGGAGTACGGCCATTGCACAATCCCGCGACACCTGCGAGACATCGTAGTCACCGAGTACGGCATCGCCGATCTGCGGGGCAAGACCGATGCGGCGGTGATCGAGGCGTTGCTGAACATCAGTGACTCACGTTTCCAGCCGGGGTTGATCGAACAGGCTCAGGCAGTCGACAAGTTACCGAAGAATTTCCGCATTGATCCACGCTTTGCCGACAACAGTCCGCAGCGCTTGCAGGCCATTCAGGCGCGGCATCCGCAGTTGTTTCCGGAGTATCCGTTGGGCTGTGATTTCACCGCTGAAGAGCGGGATCTGTTGCGGGCGCTGAACTGGCTGAAGAGCAAGTTCAAGCTCACGGAGATTCTGGAACTGGGCAAGGCCGCGCTGGATGCGCCAGAACCTTCATCGTTTCCCGAGCATCTGGAACGAATGCAGCTGGCCAATCCGGAAGGGCTGAAAGAGGATTTGTTTCAGCGGTTGCTACTGACGGGCTTGAAGGCCACCGCTATTTAACGACCAACACAAATCAAATGTGGGAGCGAGCTTGCTCGCGATAGCGGTACATCAGCCAACAGAGATGTTGAATGTGATGGCCTCATCGCGAGCAAGCTCGCTCCCACAGTTGTTTTAGGGTGTGGCTTTATTCGATGAAGGTCACGACGCCGCCGGCAAGGGATTGAACCCGCGCCAACGATTCAACGCGATAACCCTGCGCATCCAGTTCCGCACGGCCGCCCTGGAACGACTTCTCGATCACGATACCCAAACCCGCGACGGTAGCGCCGGCCTGTTTGATGATCGAGATCAGCGCTTGGGACGCCTTACCGTTGGCCAAAAAGTCATCGATGATCAGCACGCGGTCGCTGCTGGTCAGGTGGCGCGGGGAGATCGCCACGGTGCTTTCGGTCTGCTTGGTGAATGAGTAAACGGTCGCCGACAGCAGGTTTTCGGTCAGGGTCAGCGACTGATGCTTGCGCGCAAAAATCACCGGCACGCCGAGGTTCAGACCGGTCATGATCGCCGGAGCAATGCCCGAGGCTTCGATGGTGACGATCTTGGTGATGCCCGAATCCTTGAACAGCGTGGCGAATTCGTCGCCGATCAGCTTCATCAGGGCCGGGTCGATCTGGTGGTTCAGAAAGGCGTCGACTTTCAGGACCTGGTCGGAAAGCACGATGCCTTCTTCGCGAATTTTCTTGTGCAGTGCTTCCATGAAGCTTTCCTCTACGGGCGGCTTGTGCGCCTAAGGCTGGTTAAAAAGTAGTCGATTCTAGCGCTTTAACATCGCGCGTATATCCGCCAATGCGGTATTGCCGCGAACGGCTTTGACTTCAACGGGCGTGTCGTCGTTGCCTTCCCAGGCCAGGTCGTCCGGCGGCAGCTCATCAAGAAAGCGGCTCGGTGCGCAGTCGATGATCTCGCCGTATTGCTTACGCTTGGCGGCGAAGGTGAAGGCCAGGGTCTGACGCGCGCGGGTAATTCCCACGTAGGCCAAGCGACGTTCTTCTTCGATGGTGTCGGCTTCGATACTGGAACGGTGCGGGAGGATTTCCTCTTCCATGCCCATGATGAACACGTAAGGGAATTCCAGACCTTTGGAGGCGTGCAGGGTCATCATCTGCACACCTTCGGCGCCGTCTTCCTCTTCCTGCTGACGCTCCAGCATGTCGCGCAGGACGAGTTTGCCGATGGCGTCTTCGACGGTCATCTCGCCTTCTTCGTCTTTTTCGAGGGTGTTCTTCAACGCCTCGATCAAGAACCAGACGTTACCCATGCGGTAATCGGCGGCCTTGTCGCTGGAGCTGTTGGTGCGCAGCCAGTTCTCATAGTCGATGTCCATGACCATGCTGCGCAACGCCGAGATCGGGTCTTCGCCGGCGCATTGCTCGCGGACCTTGTCCATGAAGCGCTTGAAGCGCGACAGTCGATCGGTGAAGCGCGTATCCAGATGCTCGCCCAGACCGATTTCGTCGGTGGCGGCGTACATCGAGATTTTTCGCTCGGTGGCGTAGTTGCCAAGCTTTTCCAGCGTGGTCGAACCGATCTCCCGGCGCGGGACGTTGATCACCCGCAGGAAAGCGTTGTCGTCGTCCGGGTTCACGATCAGGCGGAAGTAGGCCATCAGGTCTTTCACTTCCTGACGTCCGAAAAAGCTGTTGCCGCCGGACAGGCGATACGGAATCTGGTGGTGTTGCAGCTTTAGCTCGATCAGCTTGGCCTGGTAGTTTCCGCGATACAGAATCGCGAAATCGCTGTACGGCCGGTCGGTGCGCAAGTGCAGGGTCAGCAGCTCAACGGCCACGCGCTCGGCTTCGGCGTCTTCGTTGCGGCAGCGGATCACGCGGATCTCGTCGCCGTGGCCCATCTCGCTCCACAGCTGCTTTTCGAATTCGTGCGGGTTGTTCGAGATCAGCACGTTGGCGCAGCGCAGGATGCGGCTGGTGGAGCGGTAGTTCTGCTCCAGCATCACCACTTTCAGGGACGGATAGTCGTCCTTGAGCAACATCAGGTTTTCCGGGCGGGCGCCGCGCCAGGCGTAGATCGACTGGTCATCGTCGCCGACCACGGTGAACTGGTTGCGCGTGCCGATCAGCAGTTTCACCAGCAAATACTGACTGGCGTTGGTGTCCTGGTATTCGTCCACCAGCAGGTAGCGGACCTTGTTCTGCCATTTTTCGAGGATGTCGGCGTGTTCCTGGAACAGCTTCACCGGCAGCAAACTCAGGTCGTCGAAGTCCACCGCGTTGAACGCCTTGAGCGTGCGCTGATAGTGGGTGTAGACGATGGCGGCGGTCTGTTCCTTGGGGTTGCGCGCGTTTTCCAGGGCTTCGGGCGGCAGGATCAGGTCGTTTTTCCAGGAGCCGATCATGTTCTTGATCTCGTCGACGCCGTCGTCGCCCGAGTATTCCTTCTGCATGATGTCGGTCATCAAGGCTTTGACGTCGGTCTCGTCGAAAATCGAGAAACCCGGCTTGTAGCCCAGCCGCACGTGTTCCTTGCGGATGATGTTCAGGCCCAGATTGTGGAAGGTGCAGACGGTCAGGCCGCGGCCTTCGCCACCCTTGAGCAGGGTGCCGACCCGTTCCTTCATCTCGCGCGCGGCCTTGTTGGTAAAGGTCATGGCGACGATGTACTGGGCGCGAATGCCGCAATTCTGGATCAAGTGGGCGATCTTGCGCGTGATCACGCTGGTCTTGCCGGAGCCTGCACCGGCGAGCACCAAAAGAGGGCCGCCGACGTAGCTCACGGCTTCTTGCTGCCGGGGATTGAGTCGGGACATACGAAATCAGGGAGTCGTTTGCGAAATGGGCCGGCATTTTAACAGGCTCAGCGAATTGTGCTGCTCTCTCCGACTTGTGACGCAGCACGCTATCTATATTTGCCGGTTTTGATACTTTCACGCAGGATGCGCGGTGAGTTTGCGTCTAATGTTCGTAATTCCGGATACAAAGCCGCGTTTGATAACCGAGGTCATTTGGTCATTGGTTACCAGCGCTGCATAATGCCCGTCGCCTACATCTTTGCAGAGTCTAGGGAGCTAGCTTGTCTACGCCTGTCGAACCCTTGCGTTTGCTGCTACTGGCCGAAGAGCCAGCGTGGACAGCGTTGTTGCGCGAGTGTCTGGCTCCGATGGGGAGCTCGACCGTGCTGATCAGCGCGCCGAGCTGGGAGTCGGTCAGCAGTCTGTTCGATGACAACCGCAGCGCGGTGTTGTTGACGATTCCAGCGCTTCAACCTCTACCTGGCCGTTGCAGCCTGCCGACGGTATTGCTGCTTGAGCACGAACCACTGGCGCCGCCCGATGGAGTGAGCGACTGGCTGGTACGCGATCACCTTGATCCCGGCATGTTGCGCCGGTGCCTGCGGCATGTGCGCGAGCGTGGCGTGCTGGAAAACACCCTGCAGCGCCTGGCCGAGCAAGACCCGCTGACCGGCATCGCCAATCGCCAGGGCTTCCAGACCTTGCTGGCGGCACGCCTGGTGGAAAACGACGGCCGCGGCCTGGCCCTCGGTCACCTCGACCTCGACAACTTCCGTCACGCCAACGACGCCCTCGGCCATCAAGCCGGCGACCGGTTGATCCTGCAAGTGGTCGCGCGGCTGAAAAGCCAGCTTGAGGCCGGCGATCAACTGGCGCGACTGGGCAGTGATGAGTTCGCCCTGCTGATAGACACCCGACGCGCGCCTCAGCGCGCCGAATGGATGGCCGAACGAATCACCGAAGCGCTGGCCGAGCCTTACTGGGTCGACGGCGAAAGCCTGTTGATCGGTTCCAGCCTCGGTATTGCCCACGCCCGGGCCCAGGCCGGCGCCGACCCGCTGATGTGGCACGCACACATCGCCATGCAGCAGGCCAAAAGCACTCAAGGCTGCACTTTTCACATCTTCAACGAACGCATCAATCGCAATGCCCGCAGCATGGCCGATCTCGAAAGCGAGCTGCGCCGGGCGTTGCGCCGGGATGAACTGGAACTGCATTACCAGCCTCGCCTGAACCTTGAGGACGGGCAGATCGTCGGCCTCGAAGCCTTGGTGCGCTGGCGTCATGGCGAGCGCGGCTTGCTGCCACCCAGCGAATTCGTGCCGCTGGCCGAGCAAAGCGGCTTGATTGTGCCGCTGGGTTACTGGGTGATTTCCCGTGCCTTGCGCGACATGCAGGCGTTGCGCGAACGGGGTTTGCCGGCGTTGCACATGGCGATCAACCTGTCGTTCCGACAGTTTCAGGACAGCCAGTTACTGTCGACGCTGAGCCGGTTGATTGCCGAGCGCGGCGTCGAGGCGCAATGGCTGGAATTCGAACTGACTGAAACCGCGGTGATGCGCCGCAGCGATCTGGTGAAACAGACCATGGATGCGTTGGGGCGCCTGGGTGTGCGCTTCTCCCTGGACGACTTCGGCACCGGTTTCTCTTCGTTTGTGCACCTCAACAGCCTGCCGATTACCTTGCTGAAGATCGATAAGAGCTTTGTCGGCGGCATGGAGCAACGGGAAGAGAATCGCAAGCTGGTCCACGCGATGATCAATCTGGCGCACAACCTCAATCTTGAAGTGGTCGCCGAAGGCGTAGAAACGCCGGAGCAACTGGATCTGTTGCGCGGGTTTGGCTGCGACCAGGTGCAGGGATATTTGATCAGCAAGCCGTTGCCGTTGGCGGAGCTGGTTGAGTACCTGACGTTTGGTAGCAGTCAGCAGCCCGCATTGGAAGTCGTGGTTTAAACACGGACAAGTGTGGGAGCGAGCTTGCTCCGGGCGGCGTTCCGACGATAGCGGTTTGTCAGTCACATGTATGTTGGATGTGCCGCCGTCATCGCGAGCAAGCTCGCTCCCACAGGGTTCTCAGTC